>NZ_JBHWZS010000115.1:0-24104 GCF_042728155.1 Streptomyces sp. NPDC060209 | reverse complement strand
CCCTCGACCAGCTCGCCATGGAACACCTCCTCGGCGTCCGCTGACCCACCCCCGAAAAAAAAGGGGTGCCCGGCCAACCACCACCGGGCACCCCGGCCCCAGCGGGGGCGGGTGTCAGGCGTCCACCTGTGCGGACGGGGCGTATGCGACCGGGTCGGCCAGCACGTCCTGCACCACCAGTGCCGCCGCGCCCCGGGCCGCGTCACCCGCGACGGACGACGCGCGCAGCCTGCCGCCGCCCCTGGACCAGAGACCGGACACCACGCGCCCCGTCAGCTCCTCGTCGGCGGGCGGCGAGAGCCACGGCATCAGGCCTCGGTAGATACCGCCGAGCACCACCGCGTCCGGGTCGAACAGATTGACCGCGCCGGAGAGCACCTGCCCCAGCATCCGGCCGGCGTCGGCCACCGCGGCCAGCGTCACCGGGTCACCGGCCTGCGCACGCCGCTCCAGCTCCATCACTCCCGCGGCACCGCCCGCGGCCTCGTCCATCCCGGCCGCGCGCAGCAGAGCCGACTGGCCGGCGTACTGCTCCAGACAGCCGCGCGAGCCGCACCGGCACTCCGGACCCGCCGGGTCCACCACCACATGCCCGATCTCCCCGGCGAAGCCGTGCGCGCCGCGCAGCAGTTCGCCGTCGAGAACCAGGGCGCCGCCGACACCGATCTCGCCCGTCAGGTAGAGGAAGCTGCGGACCGTGTCGAGCCCGCCGAACCACAGCTCGGCCAGCGCCGCGAGATTCGCCTCGTTCTCGGAGCGCACGGGCAGCGATGCCGTGCCGGGACGCAGGCCGGCGAGCGAGTCCGCGAACAGTTCTTCGGCGGCGACCTGGTTCCAGCCCAGGTTCGGCGCCTGACGGACCGAACCGCCGGAGACGAGTCCCGGCAGCGCGAGCGCCGTACCGACCGGGTACAGATCCTGCTCCCGCGCCGAGTCCAGGGTGCGTGCGGCGATCCCCGCCGCCCGGGCCAGGACCTCTTCGGGCGGGGCGCCGCGATTGTCCAGGTGCTCGGTCTGCCGCACCCGGCCGGTGCCCGCCAGATCCACGACGCACACCGACACGTAGTCGATGTTGATCTCCACGCCCAGTCCGGCGGGCCCGGTGCGCGCCACCTTCAGGGCCGTGCCGGGGCGCCCCGCCTGACCGCTGAACGTCTTGCCCGTCTCGGTGACGAAGCCGCTGTCCAGCAACTGCTCGACCAGGGAGGACACCGCGGCCCGGGTGAGTCCGACCCGTGCCGACACTCCGGCCCGGGTCGCCTCACCGGCCTCGCCCTCGTCCCGTACCGCGCGAAGCACGAGGCTCAGGTTGTGGCGCCGCACGGTGTCCTTGTCGGCCTTGGACCCCAGGGGCGTGAGGTAGCTCTTCATATCGTCGACGAGCCTATGCGATGCCCCACGGAAGAGGGCTCGCGGTACGGGCCGGGACCGCGAGCTACATGTCCGCCGCGTCCGTCACCGCGCGGAGGTCGACGAACTTGAAGCCGGTCGCCTCCCGGCCCTCCTCGCCGCCCGACGCGGAGGTCTCGTGCCCGTCCTGGACCACGAGCAGACCGTGCGGGTAGCGGGAACCGAGCGGCTCGTTGAGCACGGCGGCACCGTCGCACTCCTCACTGCCGTCGAGGTCCGCCGATACGGCGGTGATGCGGAAGCCGCCCTCGTACTCATTGCGCTCGGAGACCTCGCGGTCGTACAGCGCGAAGCTGTTGTCACCCTGACCGGACGCCATGAGGTAGCCGTCGCCGCCGGACTCGCGGAAGAGCGTCAGGCCCTCCACGTCGGCCGCGAGCCGCTTGCCGCCGAAGCCCGGGTCGGCGCCGGGCGTGCACTCCTCGGTCTCCGGGTCGTACGTCCCCGGGACGCCGTACTCCCGCACCTTGTCCACCAGGACCGGGCGCCCGTCCAGCCCGGCCGGCAGGCGCCAGATGCCGACGTCCTCCTGGCCGGCGTAGAGCGTGCCGTTCTCCGGGTCGACGACCATGCCCTCGACCTGCGGCAGCTCACCCGGCTCGCCGCACGGCGTCCACGAGGTGCCGTCCGGGAGCCGGAAGGACGAGGGGAGCGAGAGGGTGCGCACCAGCCGGTAGCCCACCGTGCCCGCCGCCGTCGGCCGCAGCTCCAGCAGCGCGAGGTCCGTGGTGTTGCGCCGGCTGACGAGCGCGTACGAACGCCCGGTGGAGCGGTCCTGCCAGGTGGCGAGACCGTACGCGGTCCGCTGCTCGTTGATCTCCGCCTGGCCCGACGAGAAGACCGGGGCGGCAGCAGGATCCGTGACGTCCTTCAGCGGGCCACCGGGCTGCGAGGGGTCGACACGGTAGATGCGGAGGCGGTCGTTGCCCCGGTCGCTCACCACGGCCACATCGGCGCGGCCGGACGGGGTGCGGAGCCCGGTGACGAGGTCGACGTTGTTGAATCTGCCCGGGGCGTCGTCCTCCGTCCCGGGAGCCGGCGCCGGGATCGTCTGGACCAGGGACGCGTCCAGCCCGTAGACCCGCAGCCCGCCCTCCTTGGCGGTGGCGACGACCAGGCTGCGCCCCGGATCGGCGGCGTTGCGCCAGATCGCCGGGTCGTCGGCGTTGGCGTTGCCGCCCGCCTCGTCGTCGTACAGCGCGGCCGTCTCGGCCGTAGCGCCGACGGACGGCAGCGACCGGGCGTGCGCGGGGGACAGCGGGACGAGAGTGATCAGTGCCGTGCCGAGGAGGGCGGTGGCCGCCAGGCGAGGGGAGCGGTGCATGCGCACGAATGCTTCCTGTCGTGAGAGGGACATGTCCATGACTCGTCAGGAAGTGTCGGGTGGCGGAGCGCTGCCCCGGTGTCGCGTCCATGAGGGGGGCATGGGCGCCAGGTGAATTCGCGGTGCCGCGGGGGCGGACGGGTCCGGCGACGCGTGTCACCGGGCCCGGCCCGACCCCGGCCCGTGCGGGGCCTCAGGGCTGCGCGCCCCGGGCCTTCAACATGTCCGCCATGAGCGAGATCTCCGACTCCTGGGCCCGGGCCATCCCCGCCGCCAGGCTCCTGATCTCGTCCGTGCCCGCCGCGTCGGCCGCCGCCTGTGCCATGTCGGCCCCCGCGCGGTGGTGGACGGTCATCAGCCGCAGGAACAGCACCTCGGCGTCCCTGCCATCGGCGGCACGCAACCGGTCCAGCTCGGTGTCCGTCGCCATGCCCGGCATGAGTGAGCCGTCGGACGGGGTGACCGGGTGGCCCATCCACTCCATCGGCGGCCGGTCCGAACTCTTGGGCCTGTCCCAGGACTCCAGCCAGCCCAGCATCATGCCGCGCTGGTTGGCCTGGGTGTTGATGATGTCGTACGCGAGCCGGCGCACGTCCTCGTCATCGGTGCGGTCCCGGACGATGAACGCCATCTCCACCGCCTGCTGATGGTGGACCGACATGTCCCGGGCGAACCCCACATCGGCCGAGCTCTCCGCGGGGACGGCACCCGGCGTCCCGGAACCGGACGAGGACGCCGCCGAGGGCCGTACGACCATCAGCAGGACGAGCCCCACAGCCACGACGAACACCACGGCCCCCGCCCACACCAGGGAACGGGGAGCACGCGCGGCCGAGCTCACTTGGCGACCCCGCCGGAGCAGGCGGCGCCCGGCTCCGGAGTCTGCGCGCCCTGGACGTACTTGGTGAAGAACTGAGCGACGCGGGCGTCGGTGGCGCTCTTCACGGTGAGCTGCTTGCCCCAGGCGCTGAGCACCAGCGGGTCCTTCTGGTCGGACACGGGGCTCATCAGGGAGTAGGGCGTCTTGGCGACGCGCTCGGAGAGCGCCTTGACGTCGGCGTCCGGCGCCTTGTCGTTGTACGTGACCCAGACGGCGCCGTGCTCCAGGGAGTGGACGGCGTTCTCGTTCGGTATCGCCTCGGTGTAGACGTCGGCGTCACAGTTCATCCAGACCGGGTTGTGGTTGCCGCCGACGGGCGGGTTCATCGGGTATTCCACAGGCGTCTCGACGTGGTCCTGGGTCAGCTTGTCCCAGGACTTCTCGCCCGTGACGGGTGAGGTCCTGGCCTGCTCCTCGGCCTTGTCCTGTTCGTCGGCGGCGGACATCAGGTAACCGCCCCCGGCGACGAGGCCGGCGAGCACGAGGACGGCCGCGGTGATGGTGATGATGCGGCTGCGGCGCTCGCGGGCCCGCTCCTTGCGGCGGGCCTCCTCGAGCTTGGCGCGGCGCGCGGCGGCAGGGCTGTTCTGGTTCTTGGCGGAAGCCATGTCAGGTCCTCGGGTTCAGCGGATCGCGTGCGCGGAAGGCGTGCCACGCGGGGAAAGGGCATACGGAAGTGCCCTCCGACGCCGTGGCGGCGCGGAGAACGGGGTCCGGGAGGCCTAGATCCGCTGGACCTGCAGACGCAGTTGGTCGACAGCGCCCACGCTGTCGTTGGAGGGGCCCCGGATGGCCGCGGCGCCGGTGAGCGGGGCGGTCCCGAGCGCCGCCGAGGGGCAGGGCAGGGCGACGGGAGCGGGATGGCCGGGCAGCACGACGGCCGTCGAGTGGTCCGCCGTTCCGTGGCAGGAGCTGCCGATCCCGCGTTCGTCCGGGGCGTCGGCCACGACGACCGACGCGGCAGCCGCGGGCACCGGGGTGAAGGCCCGGGTGGCGGTGACGGAGGAGGCCTCGGCGCCGGGTGAGGCCGTGGCGGCCGGGGAGCAGCAGAGGAACACCGCCACGAGCATCAGAGCCCAGACCGGCGCGACGAGCAGGCCGTTGCCGCTCCGTCGCCGGTCCCTACGTCCGCTCGCTCTGGTCATCGCCGCCATCGTAGATGGTGTGTGAATGTTCAATGAGTTCGGCCCACAGGTTGGCAGGATAGTGTGCCCCGGTGACGACGCAATCGAACGTACCTGCGGGCTGGCATCCGGATCCTCACGGCGCGCCCCAGCTGCTGCGCTACTGGGACGGTTCCCGGTGGACCGAGCACACCCACCCGGCCCAGGCACCCGCCCAGGCGCAGGCACCCGCCCAGGCACAGGCGGCGGCAACCGCTCAGCCGCAGGCCGGTCAGCCGCACGCCGGTCAGCCGTACGCCGCTCAGTCGCAGGCCGGTCAGCCGCATGCAGCGGTGCCGCAGCAGCAGTTCTCGCCCCAGCCTCAGCAGGCGGCCGCCCAGCAGTTCGCTCCTCAGCAGGCGGCCACTGCGCAGGCCGTTCCTCAGCAGGGCGTGCCCGGCGCCGGCTCACTGTTCAACCAGCAGGTCCTGGTGGTGAACCAGAAGGCCAAGCTGATCGAGCTCACGAACGAGTACAGCGTCTTCGACCAGCAGGGCAACACGGTCGGTTCGGTCGTCCAGGTCGGCCAGAGCAGCATGCGCAAGGTGCTCAGGTTCGTCTCCAGCATCGACCAGTACCTCACGCACCGCCTGGAGATCCGCGACGCCTACGGGCAGCCGCAACTGCTCCTGACCCGCCCGGCGAAGTTCATCAAGTCCCGGGTTGTCGTGCAGCGCCCGGACGGACAGCCCGTGGGTGAGATCGTCCAGCAGAACGCCATCGGCAAGATCAATTTCTCGATGATGGTCAACGGGCAGCAGGTCGGAGCCATCAAGGCCGAGAACTGGCGTGCGTGGAACTTCGCCATCGTCGACCACAACGACGCCGAGATCGCCAGGATCACCAAGACCTGGGAAGGCCTGGCGAAGACCATGTTCACCACGGCGGACAACTACGTGCTGCAGATCCACTACCAGCTCCCCGAACCGCTGCTGAGCCTCGTCGTGGCGACGGCACTGACCGTGGACACGGCGCTCAAGCAGGACGCCCGCGGCTTCGGCTGATCTGCGGGAAACCGGCCCTGGCGGCGGGCAGGATGACTGGCATGCCGTTTCTGGTGCCTCCTCACATCCCGCCGGGACGACTCTCCTCCTCCCCGCAGCCGTCGCTCCCCGTCGGCGACGGACTGCTTCTGCGGCCCTGGCGCCTGTCGGACGCACCGGCTGTCCTCGCCGCGTTCTCCGACCCGGCGATCCAACGCTGGCATCTGCGGAGAGCGGACACGGAGGCGGAGGCCGTCGCCTGGATCGAGGAGTGGCAGTCCGCCTGGTCCACCGAGACGAACGTCTACTGGGCAATCGTCCGGCTCGGCGACGACGGGCGCGACGAGGTCCTCGGCCGCATCGCACTACGCGACTTGATTCCGGCCATCGGATACGCGGAGTGCGCCTACTGGGTCCTTCCCGCCGCACGCGGATCGGGCCTCGCCCCCCGGGCGTTGGGGGCGGTGCGGCGGTGGGCCTTCGACGAGGAAACCGGCTTCGAACGTCTCGAACTCGTGCACTCGGTGCTGAACGAGGCGTCCTGCCGTGTCGCGGCGAAGTCCGGGTTCCTCCTCGAAGGCGTCCGCAGGCGGGGGCATCTGCACGCCGACGGATGGCACGACATGCACGTCCACGCCCGGGTACGGGGCGACGGCCGGCCCGGCTGACCGCCGTCCCGGCCCTATGCCCGCTCCGTCCCTTCCCGCTCCGTCTCCGCCAGTTCCGCCAGCACCCGCTCAGCCACCGCGAACGCCGAATTCGCCGCAGGGACACCGCAGTAGACCCCCGTCTGCAGGAGCGCCGCGCCGATCTCCCGCGGGCTGAGACCGTTGCGCACCGCCGCGCGGACGTGCATCGCCAGCTCGCCGTGGTGGCCGTGCGCGACCAGGGCGGTCATCGTGATCAGGCTGCGCTCGCGCCGGGACAGCGTCGGGTCGGTCCAGATCTCGCCCCAGGCGTAGCGGGAGATGAAGTCCTGGAAGGGCGCGGTGAACTCAGTGGTCGCCGCCTGCGCCCGGTCCACGTGGGCATCGCCCAGGACCTCGCGGCGCACCACCGTCCCGCTTCCGCGCTCCCGGGGCGCGAAGTGGGCGCGCAGGGCCTCCCGTACGGCTTCCGGGCGTTCCGCCGGAGCCAGGTGGGAAGCGCGCGGCAGTTCGGTCAGCGCGGCGCCCGGGATTCCGTCGGCGATCTCCCGTGCGTGTGCGGGCGGGGTCGCCGGGTCCTCGCGGCCCGCGACGACCAGCGTCGGCGCCCGTACGCCGGACAACCCGGGCCGTAGATCGCACTCGGCGAGCGCGTCGCAGCAAGCGGCGTACGCGGCGGGATCCGTGCCGAGGAGATCGTCCAGCAGCCGGGGTTCGGTGAATCCGGGCGTGAACCAGCGGCCCGCCGCGCTCTCCGCGACCTTGCCGAGGCCCTCGGCGCGCACAAGGGCGGCCCGCTCCCGCCACGGTCCCGGGTCGCCGAAGTGGGCGGACGAGCAGACGACGGCCAGGCGGTCGACGCGTTCCGGGTGGTGGACGGCGAGCCAGAGCCCCACGGCGCCGCCCAGCGACACCCCTGCGTACGAGAACCGCTCCAGGGACAGCGAGTCGGCGAGGGCCAGGACCAGTGCGCCCAGATCGGCGATCCCCGCGCCCGGACCGATCAGTTCGGCGGGTGAGCCGCCATGTCCCGGCAGGTCCCACCGTACGACCCGGTGGGTGGCGGAGAGGTCGGGGGCGACCCCGTCCCAGAGTGCGGTGGAGGTGCCGAGCGACGGGCCGAGCAGGAGCGGGGGAGCGCTCGCCGGCCCTTCGGCGCGGTGGTGGAGGAGGCGGGCGGGTGTCGTGGTCATCGGCGCTCCAGAGCGCGGTCGGTGAGAGGCCCGGCACAGCCGGTGTACCGGGCGGGGTCGGTCAGTTCTGCGAGATCCAGGCCGTCGAAGGCGGGCTCCCCGGCGAGGATCTCCGCGAGTGGCCTGCCCTCGTCGCGGGCCCGGCCGGCGGCCTCGGTGAGGATCTCCTTGGCGCGGGCCCGGCCCACCCGGTCGGCGGCGACGGCGGCCAGCCGCTCCGAGACGATCAGCCCTCCGGTCAGCCCCAGGTGGCTCCGCATGGCCGACGGGAACACCTTGAGTCCCTCGGCGAGTTCCACCGCGTCCCGCGCGGCCCCGCCGACCAGGCGCAGCAGGTCGCGCAGCGGCTCCCATTCGGCGTGCCAGGCCCCTGCGGGCCGTTCGTCCTCAGCGGCGAGCGAGCCGTACAAGGTTGCCGCCGCTCCGGGGGCCCGGCGGGCCGCGGCGGCGATCAGGGTGGCTCGGACCGGATTGGCCTTGTGCGGCATCGCGGAAGAGCCGCCGCCCGACCCCTCCGAGAGCTCGGCGATCTCGGTACGGGACAGGGTGAGCACGTCGGCCGCCGTCTTGCCGAGAGCGCCCGCCGTGAAGGCGAGCGCACCGGCCAGGTCGGCGACCGGGGTGCGCAGGGTGTGCCAGGGCAGCAGCGGTTCGGCCAGGCCCAGTTCCCGTGCGTAGGCGGCGACGAGCTCCGGCCCCGCCGTTTTCCCGTCGGCTGCGGAGGCGGCTGCGGAGTCGGCTGGGGAGCCGACGGCCGGGAAGGCGGCCAGGGTGCCCGCGGCGCCACCGAGCTGGACGGGGAGCGCGCCGCGCACCGCCCGCAGCCGGTCCCTGGCGTCGAGCACCAGCGACCGCCAGCCGGCGGCCTTCAGGCCGAAGGTCGTCGGCACGGCGTGCTGCGTCAGGGTGCGGCCGGGCATCGGCGTGTCGCGATGCTCTGCCGCCAGCCGCTCAAGCGCGTCGGCGGTCCGCCCCAGGTCGTCGAGGACGAGCGCCAGGGTCCGCGAGGCCACCAGCATCGCCGCCGTGTCGAGGATGTCCTGGCTGGTCGCGCCCCGGTGGACGAACGGCCGTACATCCTCGTCGACCGCCGCCGAGAGGGCGGCGACCAGCGGAATCACCGGATTGCCGCCGGACCGCGCCCGCAGCGCCAGCTCCCGTACGTCGAAACGGCCGGCGTCCGCCGCCGCGGTGACCGCCCGCCCCGCTCCGGCCGGGGCCGACCCGCAGACGGCCTGGGCCCGGGTGAGTGCCGCCTCGGCGTCCAGCAGCGCCTGCAGGAAGGCGTGGTCGCCGGTCGAGGTCTCGGCGGCGGAGCCGACCCGCCCCGGGGCGAGGAGGCCGGCATCGCTCTCGTGCATCAGCTGAACTCCAGGAAGACCGTCTCGTCGTCGCCCTGGAGACGGATGTCGAAGCGGTAGGTGCGGGGGTCCGTGCGTGTCGCGATCAGTGTCGCGCGCCGTTCCGCGTCCAGCGACTCCAGCACCGGATCGCCGGGGCCCACGCCCTCATCGAGCAGATCGGGCAGGTACACGCGGGTGTAGAGGTGCTGGACCAGGCCGCGGGCGAACACGGCCGCGCAGAGGTACGGGACTCCGCCGGGCGGGAGCGTACGCACGAACCAGCGTCCTGCCGCATCCGTCGGCGCGCGGCCGAACCCGGTGAAGTCCACCCCGTCGCGTCCGATCACCTTGCCCGTCGCGGGGTCGTGGCGCAGCGATCCCGGGAGGCCGGTGCGCGAGCCGTCGGGTGCGGGCTGCCAGGTCTCGACGATCGCGTCGGGCACAGGGTTGCCCAGGCCGTCGAGCACGTAGCCGTGCACGGTGACCGTGTCGGGGTGCCCGGCCGGGGCGACCTCGCTGCCGCCGGGGAAGGGCAGCGCGTAGCCGTAGAAGGGGCCGACGGTCTGGGAGGGAGTGGGGGCGTGGGACATCAGTGGTCGCCTTCTTCCTCGGTCCAGGTGGCGCACGGTCCGTCGAGGACGATGTCCCAGCGGTAGCCGAGGGACCACTCGGGAACGGACAGATCGTGGTCGTACGCCGAGACGAGCCGCTCGCGCGCGGCCTGGTCCGTGACGGAGCGGATCACCGGGTCGTAGGGCAGGAGCGGATCGCCGGGGAAGTACATCTGGGTGACGAGCCGCTGGCTGAACGAGGTGCCGAACAGTGAGAAGTGGATGTGCGCGGGGCGCCAGGCATTGGTGTGGTTGCGCCACGGATAGGCGCCCGGCTTGACGGTCGTGAACGAGTAGCCGCCGTCGTCGCCGGTCAGGCACCGCCCGAACCCGGTGAAGTTCGGGTCGAGCGGGGCCGGGTGCTGGTCGAGCTGGTGGGCGTACCGCCCGGAGGCGTTGGCCTGCCACAGCTCGACGAGCTGGCCCCGCACCGGCCGCCCGGCCCGGTCCAGCACCCGGCCGGTGACGGTGATCCGCTCTCCGAGCGGCTCGCCGTCGTGCTGCGCGGTGAGGTCGCGGTCCAGCGCGGTCACGTCCGTGACGCCGAAGGCCGGCCCGGACAGCTCGACCGCCTCCGGGTCACGCACGGGGATGAGCGAGCGGTGCGGGTGGCGGAAGTGGCTGCTGCGGTACGGGGGGTAGTCGCGCGGCGGATGGTGGGCACCGGGCTCGGCGGCCGCCTGGGCCTTGGCCACCTCGGCGTCGATCTCCTGCTGGCTCATTCCGTCGGGCAGCGGATATGCGGGAAGGTCACGTGCGGTCATGTCACGGCTCCGTGAATTGCTGATAATGCTCAGTGTACTGAGTAAAATGCGATGGTCATGAAGCTACCCACGGCTTGTCGTTGTGGTCAAGACCCTCAGTACACTGTGTATCTTCGACATCCCGGCTGACTGAGCCGACGGCCGACAGAGAGAGGGCGGTGCCGTGCAGGCGGTCGACCTGAGCACCCACCCCGGGCACCTGGCCCGGCGTCTTCAGCAGGCGCACCACCTGCTCTGGAGCACGATGGTCTCCCAGGAGATCACCTCACCCCAGTTCGCCGTCCTCAACGCCCTGACCGCCGAACCGGGCCTCGACCAGCGGACGGTGGGGGAGCGGGTCGGCCTCGACCGGTCCACCGTCGCCGAGGTGATCACCCGGCTGCTGCGCCGGGAGCTGCTCGACAAGATGCGCGACCCGCTGGACGGGCGGCGCTTCCTGCTCCGCCTCACGGATGAGGGCGCCCGCACCCACGCGCGGCTCGCCAGGCGCACGGTCGGGATGAACCAGGTCTTCCTCGGCCCGCTCTCCGCGGACGAGCAGCGGACGCTCTTCGACCTGATGCACAGGGTGGCGGACGCCGCCGAGACCTTCCGCGCTCCGGAAGGGGCCGGACCGTCGGCGGGCCGGTGAGGCCGGGCCTCAGGGTGTGTGGATCCCGAACCGCGCGCCCTGGGGATCGAGGAGTGTCGCGACCCAGGGTCCGCCCGGGATGTGCGTCGGTGGCGAGAGCGGCTCACCGCCGGCGGTCAGGGCCCTGGCCGCCGTGGTCTCGGTGTCGGACGCCGTGAAGTAGGGCAGCCAGTGCGGCGGTGTCTCCGCCTGTTCGTCGTCGCCCTGCTCCTTCATGCCGCCGAAGTCCGCCCCGTCCACACCCCAGTGGGTGAAGTGCTCGGAGTCGTTGACGGTCCAGCCGAACACCGCCGGGTAGAAGGCGAGAGCGCCTTGCGGATCGGGGGTGCGGAGCTCGGTCCAGCCGAGGGACCCCGGGTCGTTGAAGCGCCCCGCGCCCGGGAAGGCGCGGGCCTGCCAGAGGGAGAACACCGCACCCGCCGGGTCGGCCGCCACCGCGAATCTGCCCTGGTCGAAGACGTCCATGGGGCCCATCAGCACGGTGCCGCCCGCCGACCGGACGGCATCGGCCGACGCGTCCGCGTCCTCTGTGGCGAAGGAGACGGTCCAGGCCGGCAACTGCTCCGGGCGGTAGAGGGGGCTGAAGGCCGCGACGGCGTCCTCCCCGAGGCGTGCCACCGTGTATCCGCCGGCTTCGGGCCTTGGATCGGTCTCCGACCGCCACCCGAAGAGCCCCGCGTAGAACGCCTGCGCGGCCCGCACGTCCGAGGTGCTCAGCTCGACCCAGCACGGGCCGCCGGGCACCGGTTCCGTGAGCTTCATGCCGTTTCCTCCCGAGGCGTGCGACCCGTCACGTTCCTACGCTGTTGTGCAGCACGCTATGGCCGTGCGGAAGCGGCGGCTACCTGAGGTGGTCCTGCGAGATATTTTACGTGTGTAACACCTGTTAAGGTAAATGAGTGAGTGATACAGCCATGCGACCCCGGAAGCCATCCGTCCACAAACTGCCGGTCACCGGTGTCCTGAGGCTGAACAGCCCCGCGGAGATCTGGTACAAGCCCGCGCTGAGCGTGGTGGTCGCCTCGGCCGTCCCGAATCTGCTGCTGTACTCCCTCGACCGGCTCGACCTGGTCATGTACACGATGGCGGGTTCGCTCTGCGCGCTCTACGGGCACAACCTGCCGTACGCCCGCAGGGCCCACACCGTCCTCCGCGTGATCCTGGGGATGGCCGCGGGCTTCGCCGCCGCCCTGGTCACCGCCTCAATCACCGACTCGACCGCCGTGCTGATCGCTGTCGGCGCGCTGCTCGCGGCCGTGCAGAAGACCTTCTGCGACGCGACCCGCATCGGCCCGCCCGGCAACGTGATCTTCGCCTTCGTCACCTCGGCCGCGCTCTTCGCGCCGCAGGAGCTCGGGCAGGTGCCGGGGCACATGGCCCTGATGCTGGCCGCGGGCGCCTTCTCCTGGCTGGTCACCGCCCTCCCCGCCCTTTGGCGCAGGGAGGGCCCCGAGCGTCTCGCCACCGCCCGCGCGCTCGACGCCGCCGCGGCGTACGCGGCGGAGCCCGACGCCCGGAGCCGGCACACCGCGGCGGCGGCGGTACAGGCCGCCTGGCAGTCACTGCTCGCCGCCGGCCGCCCCACCCCCGTGCGCCAGGAACTCGAACGGCTCGTCGTCCACGCCGAGCGCGCCCTCGCCACTCCGGCGGCCGACGGCCGTGTGCCGGGCGCCGATCCCGACGAGCTGCGCCGATGGGCGGCGGGGACCCGGGCCCGTGGACCCGTCCCCAGCCCTCCGCCCGCACCCGGCACCCTCGAACAGCTCTTCGGGATCGACGCCGAACGGGCCGGACAGCGGATGCGGCGGGGCCGGCGTGAGGCCCGGCGAAGGCTGCTGCGCGCGCTCGGCCCCGGCTCCCCGGTGCTGCCGGTCGCGGTCCGCACGCTCGTCGGCTGCGCCCTGGCCGGCTACGTGTCCTCGGCGCTCGGTGTGGGCCACCCGTACTGGGCCATCGTGACGGCGGCCTCCGTCTACCAGCCCAACCTCACCCTCTCCTGGAGCAGGGGCCTGCAGCGGACCGTCGGCAACCTTCTCGGTGTGCTGGTCTTCGCGGCCGTCATCCCCCTCGCCCGGGTCAGCCCGCTGGCCCTCGTCCTGTGCGTCCTGGTCTTCAACTTCGCCGCCGAGGCCCTGATCACCCGCAACTACTGGCTCGGCTCCGTCGCCGTCACCCCGATGGCCCTGCTGATCCTGGAATTCGGCGGCTTCCAGCCTGCGGGTCAGTTGATCGCGGACCGCGCCCTGGACACCCTCGTGGGCGTCGCGGTCGGCTTCCTCGCCGCGATCGCCGTCACCAACCGCCGGGCATCCGGCCGCGTGGAACGGGCCCTCGCCGCGGCGGGGGAGGCCCGGCACCGCGCCGACCGGGCGGTCGCCGACCCGGAGGCCGACGCCCTCACGCTCGAAACGGCGCGCAGGAGGCTGACCGGCTCCCTCGTCGAACTGCGCGACGCCGGCGACGTCGCATCGGGCGAATGGTGGCAGCGCGCCCTGCCCGAGGAAGAGCTGCTCGCTGCCGAGCAGGCAGGACACCGTACGCTCGCGGCGACAGCACAACGGCAGGGAATGATCACCCTGCCCCCGGCGAACGGAGCGGTGTGACCGACGACATCGTGGCCTCGGTGGTGCGGCAGTGGCACGCCGTCAACCCGGGGCTGGACACCGGACCGATGGAACTCATCGGCCGCATCAACCGCTGCGCGGCCCTTCTCCAGCAGGCCGAGGACGCGCCCCTGCGGGCCGCCGGACTGACCCGTGCCGAATTCGACCTGCTGGGAGCGATGCGGCGCACCGACCGTGAACTCACCCCCGGCGAGCTGGCCCGCGAGACCTTCTCGTCCGGAGCCGCCGTCACGAAGCGCCTGCGCGCCCTGCAGGAGTCCGGCCTGATCGGTCGCCGCAGCGATGCCAGGGACCGCAGGGTCGCCCACGTCGGACTGACGGAGGCTGGGCGTGAGTTGGTCGACCGTCTGCTGCCCGAACAGCTCGCCTATGAGCGGTCGGTGCTCTCCGGGCTCGACGAGGAGACCCGCAGCGGTCTCAGCGGACAGCTCGGTGAGCTGCTGGTGCAACTGGAGGGCCGGCTCGGCGGCGGCCGCCGCTGACCCCGGCGCAGCGCCGCTCCCACGGACGAGGGGCGCGCGGGGCCGTGCCCCGGACGGATGGGGTGAACATCACCGAGAGTGATGCTCCACGGGAGCGGGAACGGCCGCGACGCCCGCAGGCCGGTAACCGCCGGCTCGGCGGCGCAAACCCCGCGGACCTCGCGCCGAGGCACTCGCACATCCGTCCGTCGCTCAGGAATCTGCTCCTTTCGATCCGATTCGATCACATGTGCCCTCGTCCCGCTCTGCGGTGCGTAGGTATTCGTACGGGCTGACTTTTCTCGACCACATGTGCCCATTATTTCGTGTTTCTGCTGGAAATCCACTGACTGCCGTGCTTACTGCCGGAGGGCTGCTGTCCCTCAGGGCGGGACGTCGCGGTCTACTTTCTCCCGATTCCCGAAAGGCGTCACTCCCTGCGCACGCTCGGCGGCGGTGAGTACGAAAACTGGCGAGTGTATTACCGCCGGCGTGCTCGCGCAGGGGGTTGGGTGAATATGCCGAGACACTGTTCTGATCTGGCTAGGCTCACGCGCAGTGAAGTCGAGTTGATGTGAATTCGAGCGCTTGTACACAACCATCCGTGCAAGTGCGTATACCTCCCGAAATCAACCGCCAGAGGGTTTAGATGGTCCGTGTTGAATCACCGCCGACCAACAGAGACATCCCCGTAGTCCGTGCCGCGCTCCTGCCCGTCGTGCTGATGGCGGGCGCCACGGCCGCCGGCGCGGTGCCGGTCACCGGGGCCACACGGGCGGCAGTCGTCTGGTGCGGTGCGATCGCCACAGTCGTGGTCGCCACGCTCACCGTCGTACTGAACCGCCGGCGCCGGGCGATGCGCGTCCAGCGCGCCGAGTACGAACAGCGCATCGCCTACCTGGAACACCGGATCGCCTCGCACGACCAGGAGACCGAACGCCTCAGCAAGGAACTCCTGCCCGCCGCGATCCGCCGGCTGCGCGCCAGCAACTCGCCGCAGGAGGTGATGCGCGACATCGTCGACGCGGACGATTCCTACCGCAACCTCCCCAAGGCGCAGCGCGCCCTGGTCCTGCAGGTCCTCGACATCATCGACAACGAAGAGGCGATGCGTGACTCCGCGCAGCGCGCCTTCGTCAGCGTCGCCCGCCGGGTCCAGGCCATCGTCCACCGACAGGCCAGCGAACTCCGGGAGATGGAGGACCACCACGGGCGCAACCCCGACGTCTTCGACGACCTGCTCCGCATCGACCACGGCACCGCGCTGATCGGCCGGCTCGCCGACTCCATCGCCGTACTCGGCGGCGCCCGCCCCAGCCGCCAGTGGCCCAAGGCCGTACCGCTGTTCAGCGTGCTGCGCGGCGCGATGTCCCGGATCCTCGAGTACCAGCGCGTCGATCTGCACTCGATCGCGAAGGTCGCCATCGTCGGCACCGCGGTCGAGCCGCTCATCCACGCCTGCGCCGAACTCCTCGACAACGCGACGCGCTACTCGCCGCCACAGACCCGGGTGCACGTCACCGCGGTCGAGGTGCAGACCGGCATCGCCATCGAGATCGAGGACGGTGGCGTCAGCCTCAGCGAAGAGGCCCGCGTGAGGGCCGAGAACATGCTCGCCCAGGCCCAGGCCGGCATCAACATGAACGACCTCGGGGAGTCCCCGCGCCTCGGCATGGCCGTGGTCGGACGGCTCGCCCGGATGTACCAGCTCCAGGTCTCCCTGAGGCAGTCCGCGTACGGAGGGGTCCGCGCCGTACTCATCGTGCCGCGCGACATGATCACCACCGGCCCGGCTCCCGGTATCGCGCACGGCATCGGCGCCACCTCACGACCCCAGAGCTCGCTCGACATGTCGCAGATGCAGCATGTCGTCCCCCCGCGCGGCAAGCACAAGGCGCGCCCCGCCGCGACCGGCCCCGTTCCGTCGCTCGCGTCCCCCGTCCCCGCCCCCGCGTCGGCCCCGGCGGCGTCCGCCGCACGGCCCGCGCCCGCCGCGTCGGCCATGGGCGACGACGAGATCGTCGTGACCGAATGGACCGATGGCGGGCTCCCGCAGCGCCGCAGCCGAGGGCGCGCACCCCTCGGTTCGCACAACCTCCCGCAGCAGTCCGCGTCGGCCGCGGAGCCCGCCGCGCGCAACGGGCACAACGGACACGGCGGTGGCGGCACGGCACCGCCCGGCCTCTGGCTGGAGGCCTTCACACAGGCCGTCAACGGTGTGCCCAAGGAGCCGAAGAACGACACAGACTCTGACGACGCGTGGGACAAGGGAGACGAGAAGTGATCCAGCAGCGGGGAAACATGGACTGGATGCTCAAGGAACTGGCCGACGACGTACCGAGCATCCACCAGATCGTGGTGCTCTCCGCCGACGGCCTGCGCATCGCCCGGCACGGCGGCGACCCCGACGTCGCCGACCGTCTCGCCGCCGCCTGCGCCGGGCTTCAGAGCCTGGCCGCGGCCGTCGCCACCGAGATCCCTTACAGCGACGGCCTGATGAAGCTCGTCGTCATCGAGGTCACCGGAGGGTTCTTCTACCTGATGGCCGCGGGTGCGGGTGCCTACCTCGCGGTCCTGGCCGGCGAGACGGTCGACGCCGGACTGGTGGGTGCCCGCATGCGCGACATGGTCGTCCGTATCGGCGCGCACCTGACGAGTCCTCCGCGTCACGATGGGCAGGCCGGATGAGTCCTCCCCGACGAGAACGCCGAAAGGCCGACCCGGCGGTGAGCGACCCGGAACGGCTGTACGTGATCACCGGCGCCCCCGACGGCGAAAGAGCGGAACTCGACCTCGTCACGATGGTGGTGGCGCAGGCCGAGCCGTCGCCGACGGTCCAGCCCGAGCAGGCCGCGATCCTGCGGCTCTGCAAGGCGCCGTTGTCCGTCGCCGAGATCTCGGCCTATCTGAGTCTCCCCTTCAGCGTGGTCACCTCGCTCCTGACAGAACTCCTGGCGACCGAGCTGATCGAATCGCGTGCGCCCATCGTTCGCGCCGCGCTCCCGGACCGGTCCCTCCTCGAAGCGGTGATGCATGGACTTCAGAAGCTCTGACACGATCACGGGCCCCCGCAGCGAGGACGTCCTCCCCGACACGGCCACGGCCGCGGTGAAGGTCGTCGTCGTCGGGGGGTTCGGGGTCGGCAAGACGACCATGGTCGGCTCGGTGAGCGAGATCCGGCCCCTGACGACCGAAGAGACCATGACCCAGGCCGGTGTCGGCGTGGACGACAACGTGGGAGTGGAGACCAAGACCGCCACCACCGTCGCCATGGACTTCGGCCGGATCAGCCTCAGTGACGAACTGATCCTCTACCTGTTCGGCACCCCCGGCCAGGAACGCTTCTGGTTCCTGTGGAACGGGCTCTTCGAAGGAGCGCTCGGGGCCGTCGTCCTCATCGACACCCGGCGGCTCCAGGTCAGCTTCGACGTCATCGGCAGGCTGGAGGAGCGCGGCGTGCCCTTCGTCGTGGCCGTCAACACCTTCCCCGGCGCACCGCGCCACCCCGTCGAGGCCCTGCGCAGTGCCCTGGATCTCCCGGACGAGGTTCCGATGATCGACTGCGACGCCCGGCTGCGCGGCTCGAGCCGCGATGTGCTGATGACCCTGATGCGTTACCTGCACCGACTTGCCGTACCGCTCGCCTGACGACTGCACGTACCGCCCTCTTCCCGTGAACGGGCCTTGTCCCCCACTCGCCCGGTCCCGGAACGCCTTATCCCTGGAGCCACTGTGACAACCCCCTTCCAGCACGAACCCGGATCGGCCACAGGTCCGGTGCCGCCCCCGCAATGTCCCGCGCACGGCATGGGTGTCGGGCCCGGCGGACTGCGCCGGCTGTACGGCCCCGAGGCCGAGGCGGACCCCGCGGGTCTGTACGAGAAGCTGCGCGCCGAACACGGCACGGTGGCGCCCGTCCTGCTGCACGAGGACGTCCCCGCCTGGCTGGTGCTCGGACACAGCGAGAACCTCCACATGACCCGCACTCCCTCCCAGTTCTCCCGCGACTCGCGGCGGTGGCGTGGCCTGCAGGACGGCAGCGTGGCCCCGGACCACCCGCTCGCCCCGCTCTTCACCTGGCAGCCGGTGTGTTCCTTCGCCGAAGGCGCCGAACACGAACGGCTGCGCGGCGCGGTCACCGACAGCATGGCGCGCATCGACACCCGTGGCGTGCGCCGCCACATCAACCGGTACTCCAACCGGCTCGTCAACGACTTCTGCGGGGAGGGCCGGGCCGAGCTGGTCAGCCAGTTCGCCGAGCGGCTCCCGATGATGGTGATGTGCGCGATCATCGGCATGCCCGAGGAGTACAACGACCGTCTGGTGCAGGCCGCCCGTGACATGACACGGGGCTCGGAGACCGCCGTCGCGAGCAACGCCTACGTCATCGGCGCCCTTGACCGGCTGGTCCAGCGCCGCCGGGAGGCGCCCGCCGAGGACTTCGCCACCTGGCTGGTCGAGCACCCGGCGGGCCTCACCGACAAGGAGGTCAGCGAGCACCTGCGGGTGGTCCTGATCGTCGCCTACGAGACGACCACCAACCTGATCGCCAACGTGCTGCGCATGGTCCTCACGGACCCCAGGTTCCGGGCCAGGCTCAGCGGCGGGCACATGACCGTGCCCGAGGCGGTCGAGCAGACCTTGTGGGACGAGCCGCCGTTCACCTCGGTCCTCGGCCGCTGGGCGGTGGGCGACACCGAGCTCGGAGGGCAGCAGATCAAGGCAGGTGACGCCCTGATCGTCGGCATCGCGCCGGCCAACACGGATCCCGCCGTGCGGCCAGACCTCACCGTCAGCATGGAGGGCAACCGCGCCCACATGGCGTTCAGCAGCGGCCCCCACGAGTGCCCCGGCCAGGACATCGGACGTGCCATCGCGGACGTCGGGGTCGACGCCCTGCTGATGCGCCTGCCCGACCTCGAACTCGGTGTCGAGGAGAAGCAGCTCAGCCGGGCCGGGAACTTCATGTCCCGGCACCTGGTGGACCTGCCGTCGACCTTCGGTCCCACCCCGCAGCAGGAGATCGACGCCGAACCGCTGCCGGCGGTGGCCCGGTCCCGGTCACACGCCGACTGGGTGGTCTCGTCGCCCGCCGTCCCAGGGCAGGGCCCTGTGGCCGCCCCGGCCGGAGTGCGCACCGCCGGGCCGTACGCACCCCCCGGAGAGGGAGTCGTCATCCCCGCGCAGCGGAGCGGCCCGGCGAAGATCTGGCACGCCGTCGTGCGGTGGTGGAGCGGCCACTGACATCTGGGCGGTCCACCGTTCCGGGTGCCCCGGGCCTCCGGGTCCGGGGCACCCGGCCTCTCTCCCCGTACCATCGAGCAGCGTGAAGCTGACAATTCTTGGTGGCGGCGGATTCCGGGTCCCTCTCGTGTACGGGGCGCTGCTCGGCGATCACGCCGAGGGCCGCGTCTCGCGGGTGACCCTGTACGACACGGACGGGGACCGGCTCACCGCCGTCGCACGGGTCCTGGCCGAACAGGCGGCGGGCATCGCCGACGCGCCCGCCGTCCTCGCCACCGGTGATCTCGACGAGGCCCTGAGGGGAGCGGACTTCGTCTTCTCCGCGATCCGGGTCGGCGGCCTCGCGGGCCGGGCGGCCGACGAACGCGTCGCACTCGACGAGGGCGTCCTGGGGCAGGAGACGGTCGGAGCGGGCGGCATCGCCTACGGGCTGCGCACCGTTCCCGTCGCGACGGACCTCGCCCGGCGCATCGCCCGGCTCGCGCCCGACGCCTGGGTCATCAACTTCACCAATCCGGCGGGCCTGGTCACCGAGGCGATGGCCAGGTACCTCGGCGACCGGGTCATCGGCATCTGCGACTCACCGGTGGGGCTCGGCCGCCGGATCGCCAGGGTCCTGGGCGCGGACCCGGACCGGGCCTGGATCGACTACGTCGGGCTCAACCACCTCGGCTGGGTACGCGGGCTCCGGGTCGACGGGCGCGACGAACTCCCGCGCCTGCTGGCCGATCCCGCACTGCTCGGCTCCTTCGAGGAGGGCAGGCTCTTCGGTCCGGACTGGCTGCGCTCGCTGGGCGCGATCCCCAACGAATACCTGCACTACTACTACTTCAACCGGGAAGCGGTCCGCGCCTACCAGGACGCCGAGCAGACCCGCGGCGCCTTCCTCCGCGACCAGCAGGAGGGCTTCTACGCCCGGATGAAGGACCCGGCCGCCCCGCCGCTGGCCACCTGGGACCGTACGCGTGCCGAGCGTGAGGCGACGTACATGGCGGAGAACCGGGACGTGGCCGGAGCCGGTGAGCGCGAGGAGAGCGATCTGGAGTCCGGGGGCTACGAGCAGGTGGCCCTCGCGCTGATGCGCGCCGTCGCCCGCAACGAGCGCACCTCGCTGATCCTGAACGTCCCCAACCGGGGCACCCTCTCGGTGCTCGACGCGGACGCCGTCATCGAGGTGCCGTGCCTGGTCGACGCCAACGGCGCGCATCCCGTCGCCGTCGATCCGCTCCCGTACCACGCGGTCGGGCTCGTCACGGCGGTCAAGGCCGTGGAGCGGGCGGTGCTCGAAACGGCGGAGAGCGGCTCACGGGCAGCGGCCGTCCGGGCCTTCGCCCTGCACCCGTTGGTCGACTCCGTCACCGTGGCCCGCCGGCTCGTCGAGGGATACACCAGGGCGCACCCGGGGCTCGCCTATCTCGACCGGCCGTGAACGGGACAGGCCCGTCAGGGAGCGGGCACGGCTCTCGGCCGGCCGGACGGGGCCCAGGACGGGGCGACACCGGTGACCTGACACACCATGAGGAAGAGCGGAATGGGTGGCGTGTAGGGCGTACGGCTCTCCGGCGCGTGGATCAGCCGGGGTCGTCCGGCGGGGACGTAGGCCCCGGTGGCGTACGACGCCTGCTCCGGCCAGTCCAGATCGAGGTCCGACCCCGACGGGACGATCCACCACCACCGGTCGGCGTCGGCGAACACGCATCCTGCGCGCGGCAGATGCGACATCAACCGGAATCCGTACTGCGCGGGCACGCCCACCGCGTCGCAGCCGAGGCTCGCCGACAGTGCGGGCGGCAGCGGCAGCCGGACCCGGTTCGGTGCGCTGTCCTCTTCCACGGTCCGGGCGCGGCGCGCACCGAGCAGCTGGGACAGCGCGTTCTTCAGCATGTCCGCTCCGGGCCGTACGGCAGCTCCGCCCACACTATGCGCCCCGAGTGGTTCCCCGCGTCGTGGGATCCCCAGGCGGCGCTCATGGAGTCGACGAGCAGGAGTCCGCGCCCGTGCTCGCCGTCGGCGGTGAGGGACAGCCGGGGGCCGCCGGGCTGATGTCCCTGGTCCTGTACGGAGATACGCAGCCGGGCGGCGTCGCAGCGGAGCTCGCAGACGACCCGGGTGCTCGCGGTGTGCACCACCGCGTTGGTGACCAGCTCGGAGACGATCAGCACCGCCGCGTCGTGGGCGTCCCCGGTCAGCCGCCAGTCCGCCAGCCGGGCCCGCGTGAGGCGCCGGGCACCGGCCACGGACTCGGGGTGCGCGGGCAGCGCGAAGCAGTAACGGAGCGCTTCCGTCCCGGGGCTGAGGTCCATGAGCCGGGGGATGAGCGCACTGCCAGGTGCCACGACCGATTCCTCACAGTGGGGGGCTGCGTCACGCTTCGCACCACCCCGGAATGGAGTGGGCGCGACCACGCGAACTTGGTTCGGTCACCAACTCTCCCCCTGACATGAACACTTGGCAAGAGGCACTCTGAAAAATTCAGAGTGGCAGTGTCCCTGGAGCCGTGCGCATGGCACACTGCTCGCACATAGCGCATCGGGAGGTCTGAAGTGAGCGAACCGCGGTCCGCCCCGACCGTGGGTCAGGTCGTTCTCGGCAAGCGCCTGCAGGATCTGCGGGAGCGCGTCGGCCTGAGCCGTGACCAGGCGGCGAAGGTGCTCCGTGTCGCCCCGGGAACCATACGCAGGATGGAGACCGCCGAGGTCGGGCTGAAGATCCCGTACGTCCAACTCCTCCTCAAGGCCTACGGGATCGCCGATGGCGAGACCGACGCCTTCGTCGAACTCGCCGAAGAGGCAAACAAGCCGGGCTGGTGGCAGCGCTTCCACGACGTGCTGCCCGACTGGTTCAGCATGTACGTCAGCCTGGAGGGCGCCGCGAGCCTCCTGCGCACCTACGAACCTCACTTCGTCCCCGGTCTGCTTCAGACCGAGGACTACGCACGCTCCGTCCTGCGCACAGGAGCGGTCGGCCAGACCCGGCCCGCGGACATCGAGCGCCATGTGGCGCTGCGGATGGAACGGCAGTCCCTGCTCACCAAGGCGGAGGCGCCGAAGCTGTGGGTGGTGATGGACGAGACCGTCCTGCGCCGCCCGGTCGGCAGTCCCGATGCGATGCGTGCGCAGGTCGACCGCCTGCTCGAAGCGACCGACATGGCCAATGTGACCCTGCAGATCGCGGAGTTCGCGACCGGTCATCACCCGGGCACGTACGGCCCCTTCGTCCTCTTCCGGTTCGCGGTCCCGGAACTCCCCGACATGGTCTACAGCGAGTACCTGACCGGTGCCGTCTACTTCGACGCGCGCCCCGAGGTGGCTTCCTATCTCGAGGTCATGGACCGCATGGCGGCTCAGGCCGCAACTGCACAACGCACGAAGGAAATCCTCAGGGACTTCCGCAAGGAGCTGTGATGAACCACATATACAACGGCATGCCGGCCGCCGACCTCGGCACCGAAGGCTGGTACAAGCCGTGGAGCGGTGGTAACGGGGGCAATTGCATCGAGGCCATGAAACTGGCCGACGGCAGGGTGGCGGTCCGCCAGTCCGCGGACCCCGACGGCCCCGCGCTCATCTACTCCAACGGCGAGATAGCCGCATTCATCCAGGGCGCCAAGTCCGGACAGGCCGATTTCCTCCTTACCTGACACACAGCCACATACTCTCGTACCCCACGCTGTTCGCCGAAGTCCCCGACCAACGGAGTGCGTCATGACCGGGCAGGAACCCCAGGCCGTCGAGATCGACACGAGCAAGCCGCATCCGGCACGGATGTACGACTGGTTCCTCGGCGGCAAGGACAACTACCCGGTCGACGAACAGATGGCCCAGCAGCTGCTCGCACTGGACTCCCGGGGACGCGACATGGCCCGGGTCAACCGTGCCTTCATGCACCGGGCCACCCGCTGGCTCGCCGAGAACGGCGTGCGCCAGTTCCTCGACATCGGCTCGGGCATACCCACCGAGCCCAATCTCCACCAGATCGCACAGAAGGCCGCCCCGGACGCGCGCGTCGTCTACTGCGACAACGACCCGATCGTGCTCGCGCACGCGGCGGCACTGCTGCGTTCCACCCCCGAGGGCGCCACCGAATACATCCAGGCCGACGCCCGCAGGCCCGACGCCATCCTGGAAGCGGCGGGCAAGATCCTCGACTTCGACCGGCCGATCGCGCTCTCCCTCCTCGCGCTGCTGCACTTCGTGGACGACGAGGACGGTGCCGCCGAGCTCGTCGACCGGCTGGTGGAGCGGCTGCCCTCCGGCAGCTATCTGGTGCTCTCGCACACCACGGGTGACTTCGACCCCGAGGGCGCGGCCAAGGCCCGTGCCATGTACAAGGCACGGGGGATGACCCTGCGGCCCCGCTCGCGCGCCGAGCTCACCGCCTTCTTCCACGGCCTCGAACTCGTCGAGCCGGGAGTCTCGCTCTCCGCGGACTGGCGTCCGGAGCTCGGCGAGGCCATCGACGTACCCGGCGACGAGCCGATCCCCGGTTACGCGGGCGTGGCCCGCAAGCGCTGACCGCGGCCGGCCGGGGGAACGCGTACGGCGGGTGCTCCCGCACCACCGGCCGGGCGCCCCGGCCCGCAGGTCACAATGGACACATGTCACGACGCACCTCACGCCCCCGCCGGCCGGCCGCTCCACAGGCGGGTCCCCCGCGGATCACCCCCGAGGCCCCGTGCCCGTGCGGTCTGCCGGCCGCCTACGGGGACTGCTGCGGCCGACTGCACGCGGGCACCGTCGCGGCCCCGACGTGCGAGGCGCTGATGCGCTCGCGGTACGCCGCCTTCGTCGTCCGGGACGCCGGGTACCTGCTGCGCACATGGCATC
>NZ_JBHWZS010000114.1:0-24368 GCF_042728155.1 Streptomyces sp. NPDC060209 | reverse complement strand
GTGGGGCAGACGGGCGGTCGCGGCCTGGCCGGCCGGATCGGCCGCTCGTGCCTCCGAAGTGATGAGCGCGGTGCCCTCTTCGAGGACGGTGACCCCGGTGGAGCGGGAGGCACTGGTCACGGCTCCGGGAACACCCCGCACGCGCTGTACGAAGCGCGGGTCGAGCGGGCCGTCCCCGCCCGCCACGTAGTCGGCGCCGGAGACCGTCGTCGCCTCGGTGGCTTTGGCTTCGTTGATCGTGGCCACGGTGCCCAGCAGCGAGCCCGTCAGGGCGACGGTGATCAGGACGGGCGCGGCGACCGCGGCGGTACGACGGATGCCGGTGGACGCGTTCTGCCGGGCCAGCAGGCCGGTGGCGCCCGGGAGCCGGGCGGGCAGCCAGGTGAGCACGCGCGTGAGTGGGCGCACCGTCAGCGGCGCGAGCAGCGCGCAGCCGACGATGATCCACATGGGCTGCAGGATGTACGTCTTCCGCTTGAGCACGTCCCCGGGGTCGGTGACCAGGGACCAGCCCAGCAGTCCGAGACCGGTCAGCAGGACTGCCGCGCCCGTCAGCAGGCGGCTCAGCGGTATCGCTCCGGCGTCCACGGCCGCATCGCGAAGCGCCTCCACAGGGCGGATCCGGCCCGCGCGGTGTGAGGACACGGTGACCCCGGCGAGCGCCACGCCCAGGCCGGCCCAGAAGGCGGTGTGCAGCGGCCAGGTCGCGTCGCCGATGGTGAACCAGGCCGGAGCGAGACCCTCGTGGACCAGCCGGCCGGCCAGCAGGGGCGCGGCGGCCTCGCCCAGCAGACAGCCCGCGGCCGAGGCCAGGACACCGATCACGAGCGCTTCCACGACGACCGTGCGCCGCACCTGGCCCGGCGTGGCACCCGCGGTGCGGAGCAGCCCGAACTCCCTTCTGCGCTGGGCCACCGCGAAGGAGAACGTCGAGGCGACCACGAAGACCGAGACGAAACCGGTGATGCCGGCCGCCGTGCCGAGGAGCGCGTTCACAGCGGTCAGGGCCTCGCTGTCCCGGTCGGGATCGGGGTCGGCCCGGCGCCGGTCGTCACCGGTGAGAACGCTCATGCCGGGGAACGCCCCGGTCAGCCGCCGTACCGCGTCGGCGTCGGCGTGCACGGCCACCGCGTCGACGGCCGGGTGGATTCGGGCGGCCTCGGCGTCGCCGAAGAACACCGCGGTCTCGAAGCCCGCGTCCGCGACCGTGCCGACGACCGTCCGCGCCCCGGCGGCCGTCCCGGGGGTGGTGATCCTGACCCGGTCGCCCGTTCGCAGACCCGCGCCCGCCGTCACGACGACCTCGCCGGCCTTCGCCGGAGGGCGGCCGGAGGTGACGCGGTACGGGGTGGCGGCGGCGACGGACCACGGATGTCCCACGGCCCCCTCGCCGGCCAGGCGGACGGGGAACGTGCGGTCCTCGGCCGTACGCCCCAGTGCGGAGAGCCCGGTGGCCAGGCGCCGCGGCACGGGGCGGGGGTCGGTGAGCCGGGCCGTCCGCTCCCCGACGGGTGTCGCGACCCGGAGGGTGTCCGACGGCGCCACCACGACAGGGGCCCCGGCGAAGCGTTCCGGGCCGCGCTCCGGTGTGTCGAAGGTGGCCGCCAGTGCAAGGCCCGTCATGGCGATCAGCCCAACGCCCAGGGCGAGAGCGACGAAGGAGCCGACGAAGGTGACCCAGCGGGTCAGCATCGAACGCAGGGCGGAGGTCAGCACGGGACCACCGCCAGGGCGGTCATGCGCGCGGCGATCTGTTCGGCGGCCGGGTCGCACAGCTCGTCCCGTATCGATCCGTCGGCCAGGAACACCACACGGTCCGCGTAGGAGGCGGCCACCGGATCGTGCGTCACCATGATCACCGTCTGGCCGGCGTCGGCCATCGACCGCAGCAGCTCAAGGACCTCACGGCCCGTACGCGAATCGAGTGCCCCGGTCGGTTCGTCGCCGAACAGCACCTCGGGCCGTGCGACCAACGCCCGTGCCAGCGCGACGCGTTGCTGCTGCCCGCCGGAGAGCTCGGTGGGCCGGTGCCTGGCCCGGGAGCCGAGGCCGACCCGCTCCAGCACCTCGCGTACCTCCGCGCGCCGGGGCCTGCGGCCGGCGAGCCGGAGCGGGAGCGCCACATTCTGCTCGGCGGTGAGGGACGGCAGCAGGTTGAAGGCCTGGAAGACGAAGCCGATCCGCTCACGGCGCAGCAGGGTGAGCCTCCGCTCGCTGAGCCCGGTCATCTCCGTCTCCCCGAGGAACACCCGGCCGGACGTGGGCCGGTCGAGACCGGCCGTGCACTGGAGGAGTGTCGACTTCCCCGAACCGGACGGTCCCATGATCGCGGTGAAGGAGCCCCGGGGGATGGTGAGGCTGACTCCGTCCAGCGCGGTGACCGCGTCGGCGGCCTTTCCGAAGGACCGGGTGACGGTGTCGAGCCGGACGGCTGCGGGTTGCTGATTCATGGGTTCCACTCAACCGGCGGCGTCCGGCGACCACATCGCAGCGAGGAGGAGTCCTGGGGGGGGAGCCAGCTCCACCCCCGGCCCCCCGCCCGCAGGGTGGTGGTGACCGGGCCGCGCTGTCTAGCGTGCGGGCCATGAGCTCACTCACCCTCCGGCAGGCCCTCGTGCGACGCCGCTATCTCCTCGGCGGCTGGCCGTGGCGCGCGGCCCTGTATCTGCTGAGCAGTGTTCCGGCCGGCCTGGTCCTCCTGGTGTCCCTCCTGCTGCTGGCCGTGGTGGGCGGCGCCCTGGCCCTCGTGCTCATCGGCCTGCCGCTTCTGCTGATGCTCGCCCTCATCGGCATCCCGGTGGCCGCCGTCGAGCGGCGCAGGCTGCGGCTGATCGACCCCGTTCCCCTCGGCGATCCGCACCGGGCCCCGGCGCGCGCCGGCCTGCCGGCATGGCTGCGTACCCGGCTCCGGGAGCAGGCCACCTGGCGGGAGTTCGGGTACGCGCTGTTGTTCGCGGGCGTGCTCTGGCCGCTGGAGGGCCTGGTCGTCGGGGGAGCAGTGGCCGTCTGCGGCGCGCTGTTGGCGACGCCTGTCGTCATGGCCGCCGTCACCGGCGGCGAGGAGGTGAGGGTGCTGAAGCTCTACCTGGCCGACTCGTATCCCCAGGCCTTCGCCCTGGCCCTTCTCGGGCTGGTGCTGTTGCCGCTTCTCTCCTATCCGCTCGGGTGGGCGGCGGTGGCGCGCGCGGCCCTGACCCGGGCGTTGCTGTCCCCGGGGCCCGATGGACTCGACGCCCTTATCGAGGAGTTGGGCCGCTCCCGGATGCGGCTGGTGGACGCCTTCGAGGCGGAGCGCCGCCGGATCGAGCGCGATCTGCACGACGGGGCGCAGCAGCGGCTCGTCGCCCTCTCGATGACGCTGGGGCTGGCCAGGCTGGAGAGTCCGGCGGAGCCGCTGGGCGGACTGCTGGCCAAGGCGCACGAGGAGGCGGGGGAGGCCCTGGTGGAGATCAGGGAGCTCATCCGGGGCATCCATCCGCAGGTTCTCACCGACCGCGGTCTGGCCGCGGCGGTCGAGGACATCGCCGACCGCTCGGCCGTACCCGTCGATGTGGACCTCGACATATCGGAGCGACTGCCTGGGCCGGTGGAGACCGCCATGTATTTCGCTCTCTGCGAGGCGCTGGCCAATGTGGCGAAGCACAGCGGGGCGGGACGGGCGTGGGTGACGGGCCGGGACGACGGGGAGCGGCTCACCGTCGAGGTACGGGACGACGGGACGGGCGGAGCGGCGACCGCGGGGGGCACCGGGCTCCAGGGGGTCGCCGACCGGCTCTCCGTGCTGGACGGACGGCTGCTACTGTCCAGCCCGGCCGGGGGGCCGACCGTGCTCCGGCTGGAAGTCCCCCGAGCCCCCGCTCACCTGGTCGAATGAGGGTTGGATGCTGCGCATCGTGCTGGCCGAGGACAGTGTGCTCCTGAGGGAGGGCCTGGTCGGCCTGCTGGAGAGGTTCGGCCATCAGGTGGTGGCCGGCGTCGGCACCGCCGGTGAACTCACCGCCGCAGTCGCCGAACACGCCCCGGACATCGTGGTGACGGATGTGCGGATGCCGCCCGGCTTCTCCGACGAAGGGCTCCGGGCAGCCGTGGCGCTGCGGGAGACCCGGCCCCGACTGCCCGTGCTGGTCCTCAGCCAGTACGTCCAGCGCGCCTACGCCGAGGAGTTGCTCGACTCCTGCGACGGTACGGGCGTGGGCTACCTCCTCAAGGAACGCGTAGGGAAGGTCGAGGAGTTCGTCGACGCGCTCCAGCGGGTCGCCGACGGCGGCACCGTCGTCGATCCGGAAGTGGTGCGTCAGCTGCTGCGGCACCGCCGCGACCCGTTGTCACGGCTGACCGCGCGGGAGCGGGAGGTGCTGGCCCTGATGGCGGAGGGCCGGTCGAACGCCTCGGTCGCCGAGGCACTGACGGTCAGCGAGGGAACGGTCAGCAAGCACTTCGGCTCGATCCTCACCAAGCTGGACCTCTCCCTGACCGACGCGACCAACCGCCGCGTCCTCGCTGTGCTGGCCTACCTGCGGAAGTGAGCGGAGCGACGGCCCGTCAGCGACGCGACCAGCTCGGCGGCCTCGTCCAGCACCGCCGTCTCGTGGGCGGTGAGCTGCGGGTCCTGCGCGCGCAGGGCGGTGGCGCGGGCGAGTGCGTCGGCGGGCACACCGCCGTCGGCCGCGAACCGGGAGAGAAGTGCCGCCAGCAGGTCCTGGAGCTGCGGGCCGGCGGGGAACGAAGGGTCGAGGGCCACCTGGGCCAGAATCAGTGAGGTCATGGCCCGGTCCAGCGCCGGCGGCCCCTCGCGGGTGGTCAGCCAGTCGATCACCATGGCGCCCTCGGGGGCCAGGATCACGTTCTCCGGGTGCAGGTCCAGGTGCAGGATCCGGTCGTCGGGGTCCTGGGAGAGCCGTGGGGGTATCGCGTGGAGCTCCCGCAGGAGCCGCGCCAGCAGGTCCGCGCCCTCGCCCTCGGTGACCGTGCCCGCCAGCAGCGCCTCCGCCAGCGTCGGGCCGGTCAGCCGTTGCACCACCAGGTCCGTGGGAAGTGACTCCGCGGCCGGCGGGCCGATTCTCGGCACCGGGAAGCCCGAGGCAGAGAGGTACGACATCACGGCCAGCTCACCGGTGGTGTCGATGTCGTGGCGGTAGCGGCGCAGGACCCAGGAGCCGTCGAGTGCGTACACGTCGGCGGTGCGTCCCGAGCCCAGGAGTGGGCCTATATGCATGGGTGGAAACCTACCCGTGCCGTCCCGCGCGGGGGAGTCACCAGCGCATATGAACATCCTCGGCCCATCCCAGCAGTTGCTCCACGGCGATCTCGTCGCCGTCGTCGGTACGGATCCGGCCGTTGTAGTGCCCGAAACACTGGTCGGTGCGGTTGGCGATCAGGCCGACGTCCGTGTGCACGGCCCGGTTGTGGAACGGCGTGAACGTCAGGTCCACCTGGCCGGACGCGGGTGTGCGGAGGGACCAGGGGGCCAGGGGGTCGGTGACGGACCACTGCCAGTCCAGCTCCTCGCCGATCTTGGTGAGACGGCCGTCCACGCAGAGGCCGTTCTCGGTGGAGCCGGTGCCCTCCGTCCAGCGCCCGCCGAACTGGAGGCCGACCGTGTGCCCGCCCGTACGGCCGGACGCGGCGCCCCAGTTCCAGTCGACCGTGCGCGGCCACCGCCCGCGGCCGTGGTCCAGGACGGCCCAGGTCTCGTTGCCCTCGCCGCCGAACTTCACGATCTCGCTGCCGATGCGCACCCGGCCGGAGGCGGGGAGCGCGGTGTGCTTGGAGGTGTACTGGAAGCGCTGCTCGCTCCACGGCACGACCACGGAGAGCGATTCGTGTCCTTCCGGCCGCGACACCAGGAGGCCGACCTCCAGCGGCAGCCGCTCCGGGGTGAGGCAGCGGGCCCGAAGCCGCGTTCCGGCGTTCTCGTCACGGATCTCGATGCGCACCTTGCCGCCGGTCGGCCGGGCGGGGCCGACGACCACGTCCTCGGAGCCCGGCGCCCCGGCGACGGTGTCCGGGAGACGGACGCCCCGCCCCGCGGGGACGATCGAGGAACACTCGAACTCGCGCCCACCAGGACCGAATTCCAGCACGTAGACCGTGTTCAGCGCCAGGAAGTCGAGGTCGCTCACCGTCAGGGCCACCAGATGGGTGGGCGTGGTCACGCACCAGTACTCCCACCGCTTCGTACGGCCCCAGCCCCGCAGGTTGGCCCGGTGCAGCGGCTTCCTGGACCAGCCGACCGCCGCCGGATTCAGGCTGCCGTCGGGCAGGCAGAGGTCGACGGGCTCGGTGATCTCGTGCTCGTGCGTCGCCATGGCCCGGAGCCTATAGCGGCGCGGTGCCCCACCCGGGTACGGCTCCGGGCGCGCCGGGGCGGTCTCCCCGGCCCCGGCGGGAGCGGCCCGGATCCGGCTTCCCGGCCTTCGCGAAGGCGCGCCGGGCCCGCCTCCTGGCCTGGCGGACATGCGGCAACGTCCCCCTCCGGATATTCGGCCGTTGCCCTCCCGGGCGCGCTACTTGGCGTCCGAATACCGCTCGACGACCGCCGTGCTGAACGGGAACCGCACCGGCGTCTCCCCGAACGCGACCCGGCCCGCCAGCTCCCCGGCCTCGCGGATCGCCTCCACGACCGCGGGCGCCTCCCCGGCCGGGCAGTGCACGATCACCTCGTCGTGCTGGAAGAAGACCAGCTCCGCCCGCATCCCCCCGGCGGCGAGTGTCTGCCGCAGTGCCGCCAGGAGCAGCAGAGCCCAGTCCGCGGCGCTGCCCTGGACCACGAAGTTGCGGGTGAAGCGGCCCCGCGCCCGGGCGTTCGACGAGGCGTAGCCGGGTGTGAATCCGTAGCCGCCGGTGCTTTCCCCGGCCGGCGGCTCCTCGCTCTCCTGCGGGATGCCGGCCTCCTCGTCCTCGCCCGCCCCGGCGGCGGGCGGGCTCGTGCGGCCCAGCCAGGTGCGGACCAGGCGGCCCTCCTCGCCGGCCTTCGCCGCGTCGTCGACGTAGGCGACGGCATGCGGGAAACGCCGCCGCAGCGCCGCCAGATTCTTCAGGCCGTCGCCCGAGGTCTGTCCGTAGATCGCACCCAGCAGGGCCAGCTTGGCGTGGTCGCGGTCACCGTGGAACGCCCGGTCGGACAGCGCCTTGTAGAGGTCGCCCTCGTGTCCGGCCACCTCCATCAGCCCCCGGTCGCGGGAGATCGCGGCCAGTACGCGGGGTTCCATCTGGTCCGCGTCCGCCACGACCAGCCGCCAGCCCTCGTTGGCGACGACCGCCTGGCGTATCACCTTGGGGATCTGCAGCGCCCCGCCGCCGTTGGTCGTCCAGCGGCCGCTGACCGTGCCTCCCGGCTGGTACTCAGGGCGGAAGCGGCCCTCACGCACCCAGTCCTGGAGCCAGCTCCAGCCGTGTGCCGTCCAGACGCGGTAGAGCTTCTTGTAGCGGATCAGCGGCTCCACCGCCGGGTGGTCGAGCTCCTCCAGCTCCCACCGCCGGGTCGACTTCACCTTGATCCCGGCCTGCGCGAACGCCTTCACGACATCGGCCGGCAGGTCGGGGCGCACCCGTCTCCCGAACGCCGCCGACACCTCGTCCGCGGCCTCGGCCAGTCTGCGGGGCTCGCCGCCGCCCGCGTAGCGCTCGCCGAGCAGTTCGTTCAGCACCTCGCGGTGCACGTCGGCCCGCCAGGGGAGCCCGGATCTGTTCATCTCGGCGGCGACCAGCATGCCCGCGGACTCGGCGGCCGTGAGCAGTGTCATCCGGCCGGGGTGTTCCGCAGCCTCGTGGCGGCGCAGTTGCTCGGCGTAGACCTGGAGCAGTGCCTCGAGGGGCAGGTCGGTGCCGGAGCGCGGTTCGAAGAGTGAGGACTGGGAGCCCGGCTCGGCGGAGCGGGGCGGCGGATCGGGCGGTACCGGGGCGTGACGCAGCCGGGCCCAGGCCGCCGCGGCCGAGCGGGGTTCCCCGAGCCGTCCCTCGTGGCCGAGCAGCAGCAGCTCGGCGCACTCGATGTCGTAGCACCGCTCGACGCGCACGCCCGCGGCGAGCAGCCGGGGGTAGATCCCGGCGGTCGAACGCCAGACCCAGCGGGCCACCTCGGGGCGGGAGCGGACGGACTCGACGAGGTCCGGCTCGGTCAGGACGGGACCGGCGGGCAGGCCGTCGCGCGTCAGCGGCACGAGGAGCGCGCCGCCCCCTTCCGCGGTGGCCAGAGCCCAACGTTCGGTCATGGGCCGAGTCTTGCACCCGGCACTGACAGCGGACCCGCGCTCACCGGGCGGGCGCGCCCGTCTGCCGCGAGGATCGGAGTGCGGTGCGCGCGGTGCGCGCCGGGAACACGGCAGGCGGCGGAGGAGACGGTGATGGAAGCGATCGTGTACGAGGAGTTCGGCGGCCCCGAGGTCCTGCGCCGGACGCAGGTCGAGGACGTCCACGCCGGCCCCGGGCAGATCCGGGTGGCGGTCAGGGCGGCCGGGGTCAACCCGGTCGACTACAAGATCCGCAACGGCTGGATGGAGGCGGCGTTCCCCACCCCGCTGCCCGCCACACCCGGCAGCGAGTTCGCCGGGGTCGTCGACGAGACCGGCGAGGGAGTCACGGAGTTCGCGGCCGGCGACGAGGTCCTCGGCCGGAGCGCGACCGGCGCGTACGCGGCGTACGTCGTGGCCGACGTGGGAGCCGTCGCACGAAAGCCGGAGGGACTGGGCTGGGCGGAGGCCGCCGCGCTGCCTGTCGCGACCGCGACCGCTGCCCGGGTGCTCGACGAGCTGGCGGTGTCCGCGGGGGAGACCCTGCTGGTGCACGGGGCGTCCGGCGCGGTCGGTTCCGCCGCGGTCCAGCTGGCCGCGGCCCGGGGCGCCACCGTCGTCGGGACCGCCTCACCGGCCAACCACGACTATCTGCGGGTGCTCGGCGCGGTCCCCGTGGCGTACGGGGAAGGGCTGGTGGACCGGGTGCGGGAGGCCGCACCGCAGGGAGTGGACGCGGTGTTCGACGTGGCGGGCAAGGGCGCGCTGGCGGACTCGGTGGAGCTGCGCGGGGGTACGGCCGACCGGATCTCCACCATCGCCGACCCGGACGCGGCCCACCACGGGGTGGCCTTCTCCGCAGGCGGCGGGAGCTCTCCTGACGAGGGCAGGCGGCTGGCGGAGTACGCGGAGACGGCGGCGGTCGGCGGCCTGCGCATCCCTGTCGAACGGACGTTCGCGCTCGGTGAGGCGGCGCGGGCCCAGGAGCTCAGCGAGGGCGGACACGTGCGCGGCAAGCTGGTGCTGCTCCCCGGGGAGCACTGAGCCCCCGGCCGCCGCCTACCCTGGCCCGATGGAATCGGTGATCGACCGGGCGTGTGCCGCGGCCCTGTACTCGGAGGACGACGCGGGCCTGGACACCGGTGCCTCCCTCCTCGCCGCGGACCCGTCCGCCGACGAGGAGCTGCACCGGCGGGGCGAGGAGTTCGTCCGGCGGGCCTGGGCCCGCGGCTGGCAGCCCGCAGATGTCGTACGGACGGTCCGGCGCGAGCTGGACGAGGCCGGGGCCGCGCTGGTCTCGGCCCTGATCACTGCGGAGACGGCGGAGTACGGGCAGCTGCCCCCACGCTGGGCGGACCAGCTCGCCGCGATGCCCGCCCCGGCGCCGCGCAACCGTCCCGACCGCTTCACGTACGCCTCCGCGCTCCTGGAGCTGTACCGGCTGGTGCTGCGGCTCCCGGTCATCGAGCCGGCCGGACCACCGCCCGGCACGGCCGCCGACGCTCCGCACCGGCCGCCGGCCCACGGCGAGCCCCGCATGCTCACCAGGATCAGGGCGCTGCTCGCCAAGGCGGAGGCGACCGGCTTCCCGGAGGAGGCCGAGGCGCTCACCACCAAGGCGCAGGAGCTGATGGCCAGGCACAGCATCGACGAGGCGCTCCTCGCCGCCCGTACGCACAGCGCCGATACGCCGGGGGCCGTCCGGATCGGTGTCGACGCCCCGTACGAGAGCGCGAAGGCCGTCCTGCTCGACTCCGTCGCCTCGGCGAACCGCTGCCGCGCCGTGTGGAACAGCGACCTCGGCTTCACCACGGTCGTGGGCTTCGAGCCGGACCTTGAGGCCGTGGAACTGCTCTTCACCTCTCTCCTCGTGCAGGGCACCGCCGCGATGACGAAGGCGGAGGCCGGGCAGCGGGCCGGCGGGCGCAAGCGGACCAAGACCTTCCGGCAGTCCTTCCTGATGGCATACGCCCAGCGCCTGGGCGGCCGTCTCGCGGCGGACACCGCGCGGGTCACCGCCGCGGCCGGCTCGGAAGCCGGCGCGGGCGGACGCGCCGAGGGCGCCGGGGAGCTGCTGCCGGTCCTGGCGGCCCGGGACGTAGCCGTCACCGACACGGCGGAGCGGATGTTCCCGAGGACCACCACGACCCGGCTGCGCGGGGCGACGGACGCCGAGGGCTGGACGCACGGCACGGCCGCGGCCGACCGGGCCAGGATGGGTGGAGAAGGGCCGGAAATCAGCCGTTAGATCAGCGGGGCGGCATAAGTCGGGGTTGTCGGGGAATCCGGCTAGGCTCTGCCCATGAGCTGGCTCCGGGCGCTGAAAGAGACGGCCCGCTCGGGGCTGGAGATCGAGCGGCGGAGTCTCGAACCGCTCATCGCGGTGCGCGGCGCCGCGGGCCTCGCGCTCGTCGTCGGGGTGAGTCTGGCGCTCTTCGGGCCGGTGATCGCCGCCGGCTCTGCGTTCGGCGCGTTCCAGGCCGCCATCGCCACCTTCCAGCGCAGCTGGCGCCCCCGGCCCGTTCTCGCCCTGGTCTCCGGAGCCAGTCTGGCCGTGTCGACGTTCGTCGGCTACGTCACGGTGTCCCACACCCTGCTCTTCCTGGCCCTGCTGATCCTCTGGACGTTCGCCGCCGGGATGACCTGGGCGGCGGGCCCGACGGGCGGCATCATCGCGGGCTCCAACGTCTCGATCATGCTGGTCACGATCACCCTGCCGACCTCCGTCGCCGACGCCGCCGCCCATGCCGCGATGATGGCCTTCGGCGGGCTCGTCCAGGCGGCGCTGATCGTGCTGTTCCCGGTCCGCAGATGGGGCGCCCAGCGCGACGCGCTCGCCGACGCCCTGGCAGGCGAGGCGGACTACGCCCGAAGACTGCGGCACGACCCGGTCGCGCCCTTCGACCCCGTACCGCTGATGACCGCGCGCAACGCCGCCGCCGTCACCCCACGCCAGGCCCGGCGCCGCCCCGCCGACCTGCACGGCGCCCGCGGGGTCGCCGAACGGCTGCGGCCGGTCCTCGCCTCGCTGGCGGATCCCGCCCTGGGGGTCCCGGCCGAGGGCCCCGAGCGCTACTGGGCGCGGGAGATCCTCGGCGCCGCCGGGTCCCTGCTCGACTCCGCCGCCAGGGCGGTACGCCACGGGGACCCGGTGCGGCTGGACGAGACGGCGCTGTCGGTGCTGAAGTCCCCCGACACCGAGGTCATCCTCACCGGCCCGCCCCGCCGGGCCGCCGACCGGCTCACCTCACTGCTCGCCGATGTCATCGAGATCGCCGAGGGGACCGGCACGGACGACCGGACTCCCGGCGAACCGCTCGTCCCGCACCGCAGGCGGCCCACCCTGCTGCGGCTGGTCCCCGTCGTCTACCGCTCCATGCGCCGCGAGATGCGCCGGGGGTCGACGATCCTGCGGCACGCGATCCGGGTGTCGGCGGTGGCCGCATCGGGCTATCTCCTGGGGGCGGTGCTCCCGTTCGGCCACGGATACTGGGCGCCGATGACCGCCGTGATGGTGATGCGCCCGGAGTTCACCCAGACGTACTCGCGATCCGTCGCCCGTTTCATGGGCACCGTGGTCGGTGTCGCCGTCGCCACCGGCATCGTGCAGGCCGCACACCCGAACGCGGAGCTCTCCGCCCTGCTCGCCGTCGTCAGCGCCGGGCTGATGTACCTGCTGATGCGCACCGGATACGCGGTCAGCCAGGTCTGTGTCTCCGCCTACGTCGTCTTCCTGCTCGGCATGGCGGGCGACGACTGGTCCCAGACCGTGCCCGAGCGGGTCGTGCTGACCCTCATCGGCGGTCTCCTCGCGATGGTGGCGTACGCCCTCTACCCGGCCTGGGAGACCCCGCGGCTGCGCGACCGGCTCGCCAACTGGGTGGTCACGGACGGGCGCTACGCGGCCACGGTCCTCGACCGGTACGCCGATCCCGCCTCCAGGAGCCTGGAGGACGTGCGCACCGCCCTCCTCACCACCCGGGAGGCCCGCATCGCCTGGCAGGAGGCGCTGGAGACGGCCCGGCACGAGCCCGTACGCCACCGGGGCATCTCCCGGACCTCCGCAGCGGACGCCCAGGACGCGCTCGCCCAGTTCGGCAGGGTCGCGATGCTCATGGAGGCGCATCTGCCCGCCGCGTCCGCCACCCCCGTCCCCGAGGCCGCCGGGCTGGCCGACGTGGTGCGCCGGGCCACCGAGGAGGGCGCGAAGGCGGTGCGGGAGCGCCGCGTCCCGGACTGGGACCCGGTCAGAGAGGTGCTGGAGCGCCGTGACGCCGCCCCCGGGCCACCGCCCGACTCCTTCGTGCGCAACGGGGCCACGCTGCTGCTCCGCGCCCTGGAGGACTTCTCACGGGCGTTGGAGATCAGTAGCGGGAGGGCGTAGGAACGGCCGAGTCAGGGGGCGGGGACCTCGGGCAGGCCCGTCGGCAGCTCGGCGGCGTCGGTCCTGGTCAGGGTGTCCTCGGCCCCGGCGTTCCAGGAGACGACGAGCTTCTTGCCGTCGTTGGACTCGATGGACCCCATGGTGCGGTCGGTGTTCCCGTCGAGGCACTTCAGCGCGAGCATCACCGAGCCCATGTCCTTCACCTCGCCCTGGCAGATGTGCTGTCCGGCGGAGAGCGCCACCTTGCCCGAGGTGACCGACAGGGCGACGGGCAGGCCGTCTGACGTGCCGGTCCAGGTGCCCGCGAGCGCCGCGGCGTCCGCACCGCCGGTTCCGCCGTCCTCGCCGCCGGCCGAGGGGGGAGTGGCCGGCCCGGAGGTCGATCCGGTGTCCGGGGCCTGGTCCGCGGCGGGGTCGTCACTGCCGCAGGCGGTCAGTGAGAGCGCGGCGGCGAGACCGGCGGCGGCGAGAGCGCCGGAGCGCCGGAGCCTGTCCATTGGAGTTCCCCCTTGTGGATTCACGGCCGAAAGACCGCGCCAAGCTACCAGGCGTCAACAGAACAACTCGGGGAAGTGGGAGCCAAATTGGCGTGCTGTTCGTCTGTTCCTCATAGAGGTGGGGGAACAGTGAACTGACGGGTGAGCGGATCAGCGGAAAAACTGTAATCACGTGCGCACCCCGCGTGCACGTGCATCTGCTCATGCATTGGCATATGAACACAGCTATGATCCGAGCTAGTTGACACTTGCACCTTGCAACTCGGGGAGCGTCCTGTGCACCACGTGTACAACGGCATGGCGGCCACAGAGCTTCGCGGGGTCGTCTGGCAGAAGAGCAGACACAGCAACTCCCAGGGATCATGCGTGGAGTTCGCGAAACTTCCCGGAGGGAATGTGGCGATGCGGAACTCGCGCCACCCCGACGGGCCCGCGCTGGTCTATACACCGGCTGAGATCGAGGCGCTGCTGCTGGGCGTCAAGGACGGGGAGTTCGACCACCTGGCCGCCGGGGGCTGACCTCACGGCCGGACGGCGGCCGGGGCATGCGGGACCTCACCCGCCCTGGGGCCGGGGCGCACGGCGGACCCGGTCGCGCGTCGTGGCGCGCCCGGGTGTGTGCCGTGGCTACAGGCCGTCAGGGAGCGCGTCCACCGGGACGGGACGCTCCGGCGCCGTGTGGTCCGTCAGCCGGAACAGGGCCCAGACCACCTTGCCGAGACCGCCGTCGGGCGGCGTGTCCCCGGCGGGTACGGGGGAGGGGTGCCAGCCCCAGCAGTCGCTGAACGACTCGACGAGGAACAGGCCCCGGCCGGACTCCGCCGAATCGGGCGCCTCGCCCGTGACCGGCCCCTTCTCGCTGGGATCGCGCACCGCGCACACCAGGCGCGAGGTCCAGCGCATCAGATGCAGCCGCACCGAGGTGTCCTGGCGCTCCCGTGCGGCATCGACCGGAAGGGCGTGCCGCAGCGCGTTGGTGACCAGCTCGGACACGACCAGGGCCACGTCGTCGAAGTGGTCGCCCAGGTCCCATGAGGTCAGTGTCGTACGAGTGAACCTCCGGGCCCCGCCCACCGCTTCGTACCGGGCCGGCAGCGTGCAGGAGGCCGAGCCCGCGACCGCCGAGGGGTCGATGGGGGGAAGCCCCTGCCGTAACGGCTCGAGCATCGTCGATCCATTCGTCCCCATGCGAGGCACTCCCGGGATTCGCGGCTGTAGCGGCACTGCTTCTAGCGGGCACTGCGGGTACAGCGGCACAACACGAACGAGCACGCAGGTGCGCGAGGCCCATGGTTCCCAATGCGCAGAGCAGATGCAAGGGCAGATGCACGTGCACGCGCGGGTTCTGCCCGATACCGTGCCGGTTCGGACTCATTTCTTCCGCTTCACAGTTTTGAAGCTTTCGGAAAGTCTTGCCGTCTCTGTAATCGAATGAGTACGGGCTGAAGCGTTTTGGTGGCAGAATCCGCCTCCGGGGTTCGGGGGAACCCCGGAGCAAGGGAAGCGATGGGGAGGGTTGGGAAGCCGGTGTCGGCAGGCGAGTCGAGTGGTTCTGTGGTGCGGCGCATCCTGCTGGGCTCACAGCTCAGGCGCCTGCGCGAGTCGCGCGGCATCACCCGTGAGGCGGCCGGCTACTCCATCCGTGCCTCCGAATCGAAGATCAGCCGCATGGAGTTGGGACGGGTGAGCTTCAAGGCCAGGGACGTCGAGGACCTGCTCACGCTGTACGGAGTCACGGACGAGGCGGAGCGGGATTCGCTCCTGGGCCTGGCCCGTGAGGCCAATGTGGCGGGCTGGTGGCACAGCTACGGCGATGTGCTGCCCGGCTGGTTCCAGACGTATATCGGTCTGGAGGGAGCGGCCTCGCTCATCCGGATCTACGAAGTCCAGTTCGTGCACGGTCTGTTGCAGACCGAGGCGTACGCCCATGCCGTCGTCGCCCGTGGCATGCCCGGTGCGCCGGCCGCCGAGATCGACCGCAGGGTCGCGTTGCGGCTGGCGCGGCAGAAGGCGCTCGTCTCCGAGCGTGCCCCCCGCTTCCACGCCGTGCTCGACGAGGCGGCACTGCGTCGTCCGTACGGCGGGCGCGAAGTGATGCGTGCGCAATTGCGGCATCTGATCGATATGTCGGAGCAGCCGAATATCACCCTCCAGGTGATGCCCTTCAGCTTCGGCGGTCATGCCGGCGAGAGCGGAGCATTCACGATGCTGCGTTTCCCGGAATCCGATCTGTCGGACATCGTCTATTTGGAGCAGCTGACAAGTGCGCTCTATCTGGACAAGGCCGAAGAAGTCGCCCAGTACGAAAAGGCCATGGTGCGGCTCCACGAGGACAGTCCGGGGCCCGAGGAGAGCCGGGATCTTCTCCGAGGACTCCTTCAACTCACTTGATTCGCCAGTACGATGACTCACTGACAGGAGTCTGCGCCTGCAGTAAGGGATTGCATGTCCTTCCCCAGTGAACTGGCCCGCCAGTACATCGACGGCGAGTGGCTGACCGGCAACGGTGCGTGGGACATCATTGATATCAATCCCTACAACGGCGAAAAACTCTGCTCCGTCACCGTGGCCACCTCGGCGGAAGTCGACCTGGCCTACCGGGCTGCCGAACGCGCGCAGCGAAAATGGGCAGCGGTCAGTCCTTATGAGCGGCGCGCCGTTCTGGAGAAGGCCGTGCGGCTCGTCGGGGAACGCAGCGGCAAAATCACCGAGCTGATCATCGATGAGCTCGGCGGTACCCGGCCGAGGGCCGAATACGAGGTGCGTGCCGCGCAGGAGTTCCTGCGTGAGGCAGCCGGGCAGGCGATCCGCCCCGCGGCGCGGCTGATGCCCTCGGTCACCGACGGCAAGGAGAACCGGGTCTACCGGCTGCCCGTCGGGGTCATCGGCGTGATCAGCGCCTTCAACTTCCCTTTCCTGGTGTCGATGAAGACCGTCGCGCCCGCGCTGGCACTCGGCAACGCGGTCGTGGTGAAGCCCCATCAGAACGCCCCGGTCGCCGGCGGAGGGCTGGTGGCCCGGATCTTCGAGGACGCGGGGCTGCCCGCCGGACTCCTCAACGTCGTCGTCACCGACAGCGCCGAGATCGGCGACTCCTTCATCGAGCACCCGGTGCCCAAGGTGATCTCGTTCACCGGTTCTGACCGGGTCGGCCGTCATGTCGCGGCCGTCGCCGCCGGGCTGTTCAAGAGGACCATCCTCGAACTGAGCGGCAACAGCGCCCTGGTCGTGCTGGAGGACGCCGACCTCGACCACGCGGTCCGGGCGGCCGTCTACAGCCGCTTCCTGTTCCAGGGGCAGGTCAGCATGGCTGCCAACCGCATCCTGGTGGACCGTTCCGTGGAGAAGGAGTTCACCGAGCGGTTCACCGCCGCGGTGTCCGCCCTTCCTTCGGGGGATCCGCGTGACCCGGACACCCGTATCGGGCCGGTCATCAGCGCGTTCCAGGCGGAAGCGCTCACCGCGCTGGTCGACGGGGCGATCGAAGCCGGTGCCACCGCGCTCGTGCGGGGCCGCACGCGCGGCAATCTCGTCGAGCCGACCGTGCTGACCGGGATCCCGGAGGGGTCACCGCTCCTGGAGCAGGAGATCTTCGGCCCCGTGGCCCTGCTGGTGCCGTTCGACGGTGAGGCCGACGCCGTACGCATCGTCAACGACAGCCCCTACGGGCTGAGCGGCGCCGTCCACACGGCGGACGCAGAGCGAGGCGTGCGGTTCGCGCGGCGTATCACCGGCGGAATGTTCCATGTGAACGGCGCGACCGTGCAAGACGATCCGGCGGTGGCCTTCGGGGGCGAGAAGAGGTCCGGCATGGGACGGCTGAACGGCGAGGCCGCCGTGGAGGCGTTCACCACCCGGAAGTGGATCTCGGTGCAGCACGGGCGAACGGTGTTCCCCTTCTGACGCGGGCGGATAAAGGACAGGATCCGGCCTGATGGGTCCGTACGTTGACGGTGCCAGCACGCGAGCAGCCGTCACGTCCGACCGAAGGAAGACATCATGGTCACGCACGTTCCCGCAGAGGCTCCCGGCGACGAGCGCACCGCGCTCCTCGCCTTCGTCGAGGCACAGCGCGGCGCGATCCGGCGCTCCGTCCTCGGCCTCACCGAGGAACAGGCCGCGAGCCGTCCCGGTGTCAGCGCGCTCTCGCTCTCCGGACTGCTCAAGCACGTCGCCGAGGGCGAGCTGAACTGGCTGCGGATGGCCCAGCAGCGTCCGAACGACAAGGAACGGAACGAGGAGACCTGGTCCGACGGCTTCCGGCTCGTGGGCGACGAGACGATCCCGCGGATGCTCGAGTTCTGGGCGAAGGTCGCCTCGGAGACGGAGGCATTCATCCGTCATGACGTCGACAGCATGGACGACACCTTCCCGCTGCCCCCGGCGCCCTGGTTTCCCGAGAACGGACGCTGCTCCATGCGCTGGCTGCTGATACATCTCGTCGAGGAGACCGGCCGCCACGCGGGGCATGCGGACATCCTCCGCGAGACGCTGGACGGCAGGACGGCCCTCGAGCTGGTGGCCGAAGAGGCGGGCTACCCTAGTCAAAGTTGAGTACAAAGGTGGGTGGTATGTCGGCGATCCGTCTCCTGGTCCTGGGTGCCGTGCGTCAGCACGGCCGGGCGCACGGCTATCAGGTGCGCAACGACCTGGAGTACTGGGGCGCCCACGAGTGGTCGAACGCCAAGCCCGGATCGATCTACCACGCACTCAAACAGATGGCGAAGCAGGGGCTGCTCCTCGCCCATGAGGTCGCACCGTCCACGGCCGGCGGGCCGCCCCGCACCGAGTACGAGATCACGGACCTCGGTACCCAGGAGTTCTTCACCCTGCTGCGGGCCTCGCTGACCTCGTACGACCAGAGCGTGGACGTGCTCTCGGCCGGCATCGGTTTCATCGTCGACCTGGGGCGGGACGAGGCGGTGGCACTCCTGCGCGAGCGCGTCGCCGCCATCGAGGGCTGGCGGGCCTCGGTCACGGAGCACTACACGCCCTCGGAGGGCCCGGAGTCCCTCGGGCACATCGGCGAGATCATGAACATGTGGGTGCACTCCGCGGACGCGGGCGCCGAGTGGACGCGTGGCCTGATCTCCCGCGTCGAGGCTGGGGCGTACACCTTCGCAGGTGAGGGCGAACCCTTCGTGGGGGTGCTCGCCGAAGGGCAGGAGAACCCCTACGCCACCGGAGCCCCCGATCCCGGGGATTCCAACTAATCAAGTTTGACGAATGGTCTCGGCGGGCATATCTTCGGCGTGCTAGTCAAGTTTGACTACATGAGGGGAAGGGCTGGTGGACACCGTGAGCGACGCAATCGTCGTCGAAGGAGTGCACAAGCGGTACGGAGAGAAGCGAGCCCTGGACGGTCTCGACCTCGCCGTCCGCAGCGGGACGGTCCACGGGGTGCTCGGTCCCAACGGGGCCGGCAAGACGACCGCTGTCCGCGTGCTGACGACCCTGTTGCGGCATGACGGGGGCCGGGCGGAGGTGGCGGGATTCGACGTGCGGTCCGAGGCTGCCGAGGTCAGGCAGCGGATCGGGCTGCTCGGCCAGCACGCGGCGGTGGACGAGGAGCTCGGCGGCCGCCAGAACCTGGAGATGTTCGGCCGGCTCTACCACCTGGGCGCACGCCGGGCGGGCCTGCGGGCCGACGAACTGCTGGAGCGGTTCGGGCTCGCGGACACCGGGCGCAAGGCGGTCAAGCAGTACAGCGGGGGCATGCGGCGCCGCCTGGACCTGGCGGCGTCCCTGATCACCGACCCGGAGGTGCTCTTCCTGGACGAGCCCACGACAGGACTCGACCCGCGGGGACGGACCGAGGTGTGGAACGCCGTGCGTTCCCTGGCCGTCGGCGGAACCACCGTCCTGCTGACCACGCAGTATCTGGAGGAGGCGGACCAACTGGCCGACCGGATCTCGGTGATCGACGACGGCCGGGTCATCGCGGAGGGTACGTCCGACCGGCTCAAGGCGATGGTCGGCGGCGACCGCATCGACGTGGTCGTCCGCGACGCGGACCGGCTCGGCAAGGCGGCCCGGCTGCTCGGTGAGGGGGTGACCGTGGACGTGGACCGGCGGCTGCTCGGCGCACCCGCTCCGGACCGTATGCGGGCCCTGGCCCGGACCGTACGGGCGCTGGAGGAGGCGGGCATCGAGGCGGAGGACATCGCCGTGCGCCGCCCCACGCTGGACGAGGTGTTCCTGTCGCTCACCGGAGCCGGAGCCGGAGCCGGAGGAGCAGCAGCCGGTGCCGGAGCCGGCGGCGGGACCCACGCACCCATGGACGCGGAGGTGGTGGCATGAGTACGGCCGCAGCGGGACCCGGACGCGTCGGCTGGGCGCTGACCGACTCCTGGACGATGACCCGGCGTGAACTGGCGCACTGGGCACGGCAGCCGGTCCAGGTGGTCGTCGGCCTGGTCTTCCCGGTGATGCTGCTCCTGATGTTCAACTACCTGGTCGGCGGCGGCCAGGGGGTCGACGGGGACAACACCGAGTTCCTGGTGCCCGGCATGCTCGCACTCACCATGGCCTTCGGCCTGGAGGGCACGATGCTGGCCGTCACCCAGGACCTGAACAAGGGTGTCGTCGACCGGTTCCGTTCCATGCCGATGGTCTCGGGCGCCGTCCTGGTCGGCCGGAGCGTCGCCGACATGCTCCAGTCGGTGGCGGCGCTCGCCGTGATGACCGGGGTCGGATACGCCCTCGGCTGGCGCTGGCACAACGGCGTGGCCGCCGCGCTGGCCGCGCTGGGACTGCTCCTGCTGCTGCGGTTCGCGATGCTGTGGATCGGCATCCAGCTCGGGATGGTGGCGGGCAGGCCGGAGATGGTGCAGGCCGTGCAGATCCTGGTCTGGCCTGTGGGCTTCCTCTCCAACGTCTTCGCCTCGCCGGAGTCGATGCCGGGCTGGCTGGGCGCGGCCGTCGAGTGGAACCCGATGTCGGCCACTGCGACGGCAGTACGCGGCCTGTTCGGCAACCCGGGCGGGGCCTCCGGCTCCTGGGCCGCCGAACACGCCGAACTGCTCGCCGTTCTCTGGCCGGTGGCGCTGATCGCGGTGTTCTTCCCCCTGGCGGTCCGGAGGTTCGCACGGCTCAGCCGCTGACTCCGCCCCCGGGGCTCAGTGGTGGAACGCCGTCTGGACCCCGGGGTCCCGGTGCAACGGATGTGCCTGAGCGCGTAGTTCGGGCAGCAGGCTGCGCAGATCGTCCAGCAGCAGCTCCGCGAGATCCGAGGAGAAGCCGTTGCGGCAGACGACCCGCAGCGCGGAGAGGTCCTGGCGGTTGGCGGGGAAGGTGTACGCGGGCACCAGCCAGCCGCGCTCCCGCAACCGCCTCGACACGTCGAAGACGTCGTACGCCCGCACCTCGGGTTTCGTCGTCAGCGCGAACACCGGAAGCTCGTCGCCCCGGGTCAGGAGCCTGAAGTCGTCCAGGGCCTCGAATTCCACGGCGAGGCGGCGGGCGATGTCCCGGGACGCCTGTTGAACGGCCCGGTAGCCTTCCCGGCCCAGCCGCAGGAACGTGTAGTACTGCGCCACCACCTGCGCGCCGGGCCGGGAGAAGTTCAACGCGAAGGTCGGCATGTCGCCGCCCAGGTAGTTCACCCGGAAGACCAGCTCCTCCGGGAGCTCGGCCGGTGAACGCCACAGCGCCCAGCCCACCCCCGGGTAGACCAGGCCGTACTTGTGCCCGGAGGTGTTGATCGAGGACACCCGGGGCAGCCGGAAGTCCCAGACCAGGTCCTCGTCGAGGAACGGGGCGATCATCGCCCCGGACGCGCCGTCCACATGGACCGGGATGTCGAGCCCCGTGCGCTCCTGGAGGTCGTCCAGCGCCGCGCAGAGATCGGAGATCGGCTCGTAGGAGCCGTCGAAGGTGGAGCCGAGGATCCCGACCACGCCGATGGTGTTCTCGTCGCACAGCTCGGCGGCCGCCTGCGGGTCCAGGTGGAAACGCTCGCCCTCCATCGGGACCTGACGGGGCTCGACCTCCCAGAACGTGCAGAACTTCTCCCAGCAGACCTGCACGTTGACGCCCATCACCAGATTGGGCCGCGCCGTCGCCGGATAGCGGTCGGTGTTCCTGGCCGACCAGCGCCGTTTGAGCGCCATCCCCGCCAGCATGCACGCCTCGCTGGAGCCCGTGGTCGAGCAGCCCACGGTGGAGGCCGGGTCGGGGGCGTTCCAGAGATCGGCGAGCATCGCAACACAGCGCCGCTCCAGCTCGGCGGTGCGCGGGTACTCGTCCTTGTCGATCATGTTCTTGTCCCGGCACTCGCCCATCAGCACACCGGCCTGGGGCTCCATCCAGGTGGTGACGAAGGTCGCGAGATTGAGCCGGGAGTTCCCGTCGAGCATCAGCTCGTCGTGGACGAGCCGGTAGGCGGTCGACGGCGGCAGCGGGCCGTCCGGGAGCTGGTGCGTCGGTGGTGCCGCGACCATCTCCGCGGTCGGGTCGGCCTCCCCGAAGAACGGATTGAGTGCGAGTCTTCGGTGTTCCTCGGACGGTGTGGCCTTGCCGTGCCGTCCCTGGTGGAGTGCCATGCCGTCCCCTCAGTTCTCTGCCGCGAGTCCGGCCTTGATGGCCCGGGTGAACTTCACGACGCGTTCGGTCTGGACCCGTGCGGCGGTCAGGGTCTGCTCGGCGACCGGGATGTCGCCCTGCCCCGAGACGTGGGAGGTGCCGTAGGGGTTGCCGTCGACGAACTTCGAGGGGTCCGTGTAGCCGGGAGGGACCAGGATGCCGCCGAAGTGGTGGATCGTGTTGTACAGCGCCAGCAGGGTGGACTCCTGGCCGCCGTGGGTGGTACTGCTGGCGGTGAAGCCGCTGTAGACCTTGTCGGCGAGCTGACCCGCCTGCCAGAGGCCTCCCAGGGTGTCGAGGAACTGCTTGAGCTGGGCGGTGACGTTGCCGTACCGGGTGGGAGTACCGAAGATCACCGCGTCCGCCCAGATCATGTCGTCCGGTGAGACCTCGGCGATGTCGGCGGTCGCCCTCGCGTGCTCGGCCCACGCGGGATTGGAGTCGATGGCCGCCTGCGGGGCGAGCTCGGCGGTCTTGCGCAGCCGTACCTGCGCGCCGGCGTTCTCGGCGTCCTTCGCGATGGCCTTGGCGATCGTGGAGACGGTGCCGGTGGAGGAGTAGTAGATGACGGCGACATTGACGGACGTGGGCATGCGGGGACCTCCGGGACGTGGACGCGGACGGGCCGCGGGGGAGAGGGGACGTGCGGATCAGGACTTGCTGATCACGGCCGCAGTTCCGTAGGCGCAGACCTCGGTGCCCACGTCCGCCGCCTCGCTCACGTCGAACCGCATCATCAGCACCGCGTTCGCGCCGCGCGCCGTGGCCTGGTCGACGAGCCGCTCCATCGCCTGGTTGCGGGTCTCGACCAGCGTCTTCGTCAGCCCCTTGAGCTCGCCGCCGATCATCGACTTCAGACCGGCGCCGATCTGGCTGCCGAGGTGACGGGAGCGGACAGTGAGTCCGAACACCTCACCGATGACCTCGGTCACCTGATAGCCGGGTACGTCGTTCGTGGTGACGACCAGGACGTCAGCCCGGGGCGTCTGGCCGCCGCCGTAGTCCTCAATGCCCATGATGTGGCACCTCCTGCGGAAAGCTTTGCCCCGGTTCGTGCCGTGCGCATCCTCGCTTACGCCAGTGGAACCCAGGGGTCCGCTGCCGCGTTGATAGCTTGGGGCGGCCACGCAGCCGCGCACACCGACCAACCCTGGAGCCCGGACCCTTGAATACGCTTGCGCTCGGCCCGAGCTGGCTGGACCCGGATTACCTGCTCAACACCTTCGGGCTGCCCGGCCTCCTGCTCATCGTGTTCGCCGAGTCCGGCCTGCTGATCGGCTTCTTCCTGCCCGGCGACTCCCTGCTGTTCACCACGGGCCTCCTGGTGACGACGGGCGACCTGAAGTACCCCCTGTGGCTGGTCTGCATCCTGGTCGCCCTGGCGGCGATCATCGGCGACCAGGTCGGCTATCTCTTCGGCCGCAAGGTGGGGCCGGCCCTCTTCAGGCGTCCGGACTCCCGTCTCTTCAAGCAGGAGAACGTCGAGAAGGCCCACGACTTCTTCGAGAAGTACGGCCCGAAGTCTCTGGTGCTGGCCCGCTTCGTCCCCATCGTCCGGACGTTCACGCCGATCATCGCCGGTGTGAGCCGGATGGACTACCGCGCGTTCATCACCTACAACGTCATCGGCGGCGTGCTCTGGGGCGTCGGGGTGACGCTGCTCGGCGCGGCCCTCGGCAAGATCGACTTCGTGCACGAGAACATCGAGATGATCCTCATCCTGATCGTGCTGATCTCCGTGGTGCCGATCCTGATCGAGTTCCTGAGGGCCCGCAGCAAGTCGAAGAAGGAAGGCGCCGCCCAGCAGGGGGACGACCACGGCTCCTCGGACGGCGGCCCCGCGGCGGGCCCCCATGGCGGAGCGGGGAACGACGACCAGGGCCCTGCCGCCCACCAGTACACGGGCGACCAGGCGGCCCCGTACGCCGGCGGTCGGTACGACAGCCCGTACGGCACCGGCCAGGCGGACCAGTACGGCACCGACCAGGGCGCGCAGTACGGCGGCGGCCAGTACGGCAACGGCCAGGCGGGCCCGTACGGCGGCCAGGGCGGCCAGGGCGGTCAGCAGGGCGGCGGTCAGTACGGCGGTCAGGGGGCCCAGTACGGCGGTGGTCAGGACACGCGGTACGGCGATCAGTACGGCGCCCACCAGGGAGGCGGCCAGTACGGCGCGGCGGACCAGGGCGTTCAGTACGGCGCCGGTCAGGGGCAGTACGGCACCGGTCAGGGCGCCCCGTACGGCGGCGGTCAGTACAACGGCGACCAGGGCGGCCAGTACGCCGGTGGCCAGTACGGCGCGGCGGACCAGGGTGGCCAGTACGGCGCGGCGGACCAGGGTGTTCAGTACGGCGCCGGTCAGGGCCAGTACGGCGCCGGTCAGGGCGCCCCGTACGGCGGCGGTCAGTACAACGGCGACCAGGGCGGTCAGTACAACGGCGACCAGGGCGGCCAGTACAGCGGCGGCCAGGCGGCCCCGTACAACGCCGGGCACGACGGCCGGTACGCCGGTGGCCGGCCCGGCCCGTACACCGACGGCGGCGGCCCCTACGGTGACCGGCCCGCGGCCGGCCCGGGTGACGGCCAGGAGGAGGACCCCGGTCAGTACGGGTGGCAGAACAGGCGCTGACCCGGGCGCGTACGCGTCGACGGCGCCCCGGTCCCCACGTGGGGACC
>NZ_JBHWZS010000113.1:0-24589 GCF_042728155.1 Streptomyces sp. NPDC060209 | reverse complement strand
GAGTCCGCCGGGCTGTCCGAGTGCCGCCCGGCCGGCTTGTCGCACCGCGAGCGGGTGGCTCGGAGCCGACCGACAATGGCGGCAGGCAGCCGATCACGAGTTTGCGCTGAGGTTCCTCAGCAGGAGAGGGGTGCGGCATGAGCGCACAGCCACAACTCGTGCGTCCTGCCCGCCCTGGCCGGCGCACCCATGTGAAGCAGCGTGTACGGTCCGGCGCGAAGGGGGCATGCGCGTGAGCGCCGGGGCCGAGAGGGCGGCGATCCTGCGAAGATCCCTCCGGGTGACCATCGCGGCGAGCGTCGGCTTCTATCCGCTGCTGTACGCCGCCGAACTGCCGGCCGCAGCTCTATACGCACTCTTCGCCCCCATCGCCATCGGCTTGCTCTCGGCCATCCCCGGATCCGGCCGCCGACAGGCCGTCATGGTGCTGTGCGCGCTGCCCCCGGCACTGGTTCTGGCGGCCCTCGGGACCTTGCTCGCGGTGGACACCTGGGCCGCGACCGGCGGCATGCTCGCCATCGGCTTCCTGCTGGTGTTCGCGGCTGTGGCCGGCCCGCGACCGGCGGGCGCAGCACCAGGCCTTCAGCTCTTCTACATCCTGGCCTGCTTCCCGCCCTACGCTCCGGAGGCACTGGGGGAGCGCCTCGTGGGGCTGACCGTGGGGATGCTGCTCCTCGCGGCCTCCCAGGTCCTGCTGCCCGACCCACCTGTCCCGTCCTACCGGGAACGGCTCGCGACCGCGCTCGCGACAGCGGCCCGCGGAGCAGTCACCGGCGAGGTGACACCGGAGAGCCTGCGCGAGGCCGGATCCAGGATGCGGCTTTCACGAGTACCGGCGTCGGAACGCCCCGCCGGTGCGGGCCGGACGGATCGCGCCTTGGGACAGGCCGGCAGTGCGGTACGCCGACTCCTGGACCAGCTGGCCACCCTCGCCGAGACGCCACCGACAGCCGCCGACCGGGCGTCCGGCACCCTCCTCGGCCGGGTCGCGGAGGTGTGCGAGGCCTGCGCCCGTTCCCTGCGCTCCGGGTGCCGCCCGCCAGCACCCGGAGCCCTGGAGCACGCGATGCGGAGCTTCCAGTCGGAACGGGTCCGCGTGTCTTCAGGACTGTCCGGTTCAGGGCAACCCGCTTCCGGCCCGACCGGCCGAACGCCCCCCATCGCCGTGCTCCGACGGCAGTCACGGGTGCTCGCGCTGGCCGAATCGGCGCGGATCGTGGAGGTCACCGTGGACATCGCCGCGAACGGCATGCCCGCAGACCCGCCTGCCCCTCGCGATCTGTTCTGGTACGCGGAGCTCTCCACCCCGAAGCTCTGGGCGCGGCGCATCCTCGGGAACGTGACGCTGCGGTCGGTGCTCTTCCAGAACGCCGTGCGGACAGCGCTCGGCCTCGCGGCCGCCCGCCTGGTGGCTGGTTCGCTCGACCTGGCCCATGGGTTCTGGGTGCTGCTGGCCGTGCTGACCCTCGGGCGCACGACAGTGGGGGCGACCTGGCAGGCGGCCCGTCGGGCATTGGCAGGCAACGCGGTCGGGGCCTTGGCGGCCGGGGCACTCCTGATCGGCCTCGGGTCGCACACGGACGCCTACGCGGCACTGCTCGCACCCGCGATGCTGGTGGGGTTCTCCCTCGGGCCGCTGTTGGGGATCGCGTACACGCAAGGGCTGTTCACCCTGGTCGTGGCCACCGCGTTCGCCCAGATGGCCCCGGTCACCTGGCGGTTGTCGGAGGCGCGGATGATCGACGTCGCCACCGGCAGCGTGATCGGCCTCCTGTGCGGACTCCTGGCCTGGCCGGCCGGGGCCCGACGCGAGGTCCGCCGCGCCATGGCCCAGCTGCTGCGTACCTGTGGCGGGCTCGTCCCGCAGACCGTGGAGGCACTGCTGACCCCGTCGCCCGGATCGCGGGCTTCGCCGCAGACCCTGCCGAGCCTGCACCGGCTCCGCCTCGCCGAGGCCGCGTACGCCCAGTACCGCAGCGAGTCGGGAACCGGCCCGGAGGACGCCGGACCCGACTGGCACGCCGTGCTCATCGTCGCCTGTCACATGCTCATGGGCGCCCACCGGTTGCCCCGCTTCGGTCTCCGTCCGAGCACCGGCCCGCCGAACCCGTCCGCGGTCCGGGCCCGCGCCGCTGCCGCTGATCTGAAAGCCGAGGCCGACCGGATCGCTTCACGGCTCACAGGTGGCCACCCGGTTTCCGAGCCGCTCTCGGCGCCGGAACCGGAGGGCTACTCGCCGGCCGCCATGTCCGTCGATCTCGAGGTGTGGATGACGAGCCTCGGTGACCAGTTCGCCCGGATCGAGGCCTCTCTGGCGCAGTCGTACCGGGCGCAGCTTCCAAGGGTGACCGCAGTCGGCGACCCGGAGTCCTGAGCGCCTTGCCCGCGTCACACGCTCCAGGTGCCATAGCTCTCACATTAAGTAGTATTTCGGATGAAAAAGAAGAGTCTTGGTCGGGGCCGGCGCACTGGCCCGAACCGATACCAAAGGCGACGGGGCGCACGGAAAACGAGTGGACCGAGGTAACCACCCATGTCGGACGAGAGCGTGCAGCACCCGAGTCTCATCGTCCCGGTCGGGCATGTCGAGCCCGTGCCGCGGCGCGTCCGGGGGACGATCGGAGGGCACGTAGCGTTCGACACCCGGCGCGCACTGTACGTGTGGGAATGGCCCGCCTATCCCCAGTTCAGCATCCCTGTCGAGGACTTGGTCGACGGGGTGCTCACCGACGACGACCACGCGGAACCGCTGGGTGCCGGGCCCGCGCTGCGCCACACACTGCGGGTCGGATCCGAGGTCCGCGAGGGCGCGGCCTGGGTGTGGGACCACGGGGCCCCGGCCCCTCTGCTCGGCACCGTCCGTTTCGAGTGGGAGGCGCTGGACTCGTGGTTCGAGGAGGACGAGCCGGTCTTCGTCCACCCGCGGAGCCCTTACTCCCGGGTGGACGCGCTGCGTTCCACCAGCAGCGTCCGGGTGGAGCTGGACGGCGTCGTGCTGGCGGACGCGCCCAACTGCGTCAAGCTGTTCGAGACCGGTCTCCCGACCCGGTACTACCTCGACCGCACGCACGTCGACCGGGCACGGCTGCGTCACTCCGCGACGGTGACCCGGTGCCCGTACAAGGGCACGACGAGCAGCTACTGGTCGTTCGACAGTGACGTCGCAGCCCACGAGGACATCGCCTGGGCCTACGACTTCCCGACGATCCACGCCAACCGCATCGCCGGCCTGGTCGCGTTCTACAACGAGCGCGTCGACCTGTACGTGGACGGGGTGTTGTTGCCGCGGCCCTCCGATCCGACCAGGTAGGGCAGGGCGCCGTCCGGGGCGGTGCGCGAGTGCCGACGTTCGCGGTGCAGATCCTGAATGCGGTCATCGGGCCCGCAGTTGCACGCACCATGCGGCGCACGGTCGGCAATTCGTCAGCAGCGGGGGACCGGGCGGGGCGGACGGATGTCCTTCAAACGATCACCCGTGATCCCCGGCACCGGTGGCATCGGCGCCGGGATGAAGGGCGCCGGCGGGGGCGACGTAGCCCTCGCGGAGAGGCCCGCCTGCCAGGTCCAGTACACGGGTGGCCGCGGTCGACAACGGCGCCGGCGCAGCGTGTCTTGCCAGGGCGAGGTGTCCGTCGAGCAGACGTCGGCCGAGATCGGGGTCGGCTGCTCTCAGGCGCCTGGGCAGCCATTTGCCCGCGCCGTTCCACGTACGGTGATGAGCGGTGAGCAGATGCGCCGCTTCGCGCAGGATCCGGTCCGCAACAGCCAGCTGTTCGTAGGGGTCGCTGTCGGGTCCGGCGTCGGCGAGATCGTCCAAGAGGTCGGTGAGCAGGGCTCGTCGGGCGTCGCGTTCCTGATCGGTCAGGGGATCCGGGCCTGCTGCCAGCAGTACGTGGGCCTCCTGGCGAAGCGTCTCGACATGACCGTCGGGGTCGTCGAGAACGACGGAATCGGCGAAGAGGAAGAGAGCTGTCGCCCTGCGCGTCCTACGGCTCTCCGCGAAGGCGGTCCGCAGGTCCGCGCGGCTGTTGAGGAAGACCTCGGCCAGACGGCCGTCGTGGCGAATCACCTCGCGACGTCTCGCACCGTGATCGGGGAGAAGGACTGTGATGTCGAGGTCACTGGTGGGAGTGGACCGACCGCGTGCGGCGGAACCGCCCAGCACCGCGCCGATCGCTTCCGGATAGCGGGCGGAAACGAGCCGGCCGGCCGCATGGACGTCTGCGGCCGACTGGTCGGAATCGAGCCTGGGGCCGGGCTCCGGCTGGGGGTCCATGGCCGTCATGGTGTCAGGTCGGGTTCTGGCCGCCTCGATAGAACGGCGGTGCGGGATTCCCGCGGTCAGCCGTTGGGCCCCACGATGAAAGCGCACGGTACGGACACCGGCCTCCGGCGCCGCGCTACCGCGACATCGGGCTGGAGCTCAGAGTCCGGTGACCTTGGCGCTCGCCGACAGTTCGTAGGCCAGGGTGACCGTGCGGTGGCCGTCGGGTGGGAGAGTGACGTCCCAGCGGGCGATGCCGTCGGCGTCGACCGTATCGGGCTCAGGGGCGCAGGATTCCTTCCGCAGGCGTATCTCCACGGCCGAGACCTCGGAGACCGGAAGCCGCTCCCGCAGGGTGACCACTCGGTCGCCCTGGTCTCCGGGGGCCGAGAACCGGGACAGGTGCAGCTGGACCGTGCGTGTGATCACGGTTCGCTGGGTGAGTCCGGCGGTGTCCCGTGCCTCCTCGGCCTGCCGGACCACCCGGTGGTCGTCGCAGCTGCCGAAGGCGAGCTCGGCGGAAGCGCCGGGGGCGGTGAAGTCCAGAGTGCCGCGGCCGATGAATCCGCTGTCGCGGACCAGGTCGACGGGCCCGGCGAGCAGTGCGTGGCCGGCCTGGTTGTCGAACCGCACCACTTGGGTGACCAGGGGAGACAGCTCGGGTGAGCAGGCGTACTCACTACGTGCGGCCGTGGTGAAGGTGGACAGCGGCACGCGGTGCGCGCGGCCGTCACCGGGTACGGAGACCTGTGCCGGGGACTGCAACACCCGTGCCTGGCCGCCGTCGTCGACCCCAGGCAGACCGAGCACCGGGGCCGGGCCGAGGGACCCGATCTCCTCCTCACGCAGCTCGACGCCGACCGTGCGCCGCTCCGCGTCGGAGCGGTCCGTGAGCGTCAGCCGGTCCTCGACGAGGGGCGGCGGTTCGGTGGCGAGCGCGGAGCGGGCCGTCGACAACGTCAGCCGTACGTCCGACCAGTTCTCGCCGGTGCGCTGCCAGACCATTGCGTCGGTCTCCAGCGTCAGGGAGTCACCGTCGAGCACTGCCCGGTAGGCCGGCCGCCACAGCGCACATGGGGTGAGGTGGCTCAGATGCAGCTCGACCGGCCCCGCGACCGCGGTTTCCACGGTCAGTTCGATGTGGCCGACGAGTTCGGCGGGCTCCTCCTCGGATACGCGCATGGCTTGCTCGGTCTGCGTGAGTTCGACGTCGAGGGCGGCCAGCCGGGCTTCCACGGAGTGGAGTCGTTCTCCGCACGAGGCGCGTTCGTCGTCGGCCCGGTCCAGTTCACGGGCCCAGCGGGAGCTGTCGTTCTCCCCGGTGCCGGCGCCCTCACTGATTTCCCGCAGCAGATCCGATGCGAGCCGACCCAGCAGATCCCGGCGGGCGTGGAGCCGGTCGCGCTGCTGTTCCAGGGTGAGCTGTTCTCGTGCGAGGGCGTGTAGCCGCAGGCTCAGAGCGGAGTCGTCGTCGGCAGGGGGCAGCGGCCCGCGAGGCGTCCAAGCGCGGGTGATCCGAACGTCGAGTACGGCCGCTGGGTGGTCGGCGGACAGTTCGGCATGCAGGGTCCGGTCGACGGCAAGCGCGCTGACCGGACCGAGACGCAGCCGCTGCACCCCCGCCTCCAGGTCGAGCACGACGACACGCTCGACGTGGGCGCGATCCTCCAGGCAGGTCACAGCGGTGACGGGAAGAGCGATGGGTTTCGTGGTCATGGCGTGTGTCAGCTCCTGCGGTTGCCGCCGACGAGGGCCTTGCCGGCCGGCATTCGGATCTCGTAGCCGCCGTCGAGCACGGTGGTGCCGCCGGCGGGAAGGTCCACCCGCCAGATGCGGGTGCCCGGGGCGTGGCGATCGGGCCCCTGGATGCCTCCGGGGGTCGTCCAGCCGGCCCGTTCCTCGATCCGGACATCCGGTTCCGAGGTGACGGGCACCCGCTCGCGGACCTCGACGGTGACCGGCCCGGCGAGACGATTTGCCAGCTCCACGTGGACGCGGTGGTCGAGCACGGTGGTGCTGTTGCGCAGACCCGACGTGGACTCACGCAGGTTCGTACGGCGGATGACCTGGATGCCTTCGGCCGGTCCGAGCCCGACCCTGCGGACGCCACCAGGGGCGAGCGTGGGCAGTGCTGCGGTCAGCAGGAATTCGTCGTCGACGGTGACTTCCACCGGACCGGCGAGGAGAGCCTGGTCGGAGGCGTTGGAGAGCACCGACGTCGCGTACACGGTCTGTTCCACGGAGGGTGTGCAGAGGTACTCGGTGTGCATGCCGACAGCGATCTCGCCGACGGTGACGGTGTGCCAGGTGCCGTCCGACGGAATGTCGGTGCGGGCAGCGGTATCGAAGCGGTGATCGAAGGAGCCCGCCGATTCGCGAGGCAGCACGGCGTGCCCGGGCAGGGGCAGCACGCCCACCGATTCGGCGCGGCGGCGGTGTTCGGCAGCCACCGGGTCGTAGGGGGAGCCGGGGAACAGCCTGCCCCTGCGACCTCCCTGCTCGGCGGGGCTGCACAGGACGAGGGCGGAGTAGTCGAGCTCGGCGCCGCTCGGCTGCGGCGGCCCGGCCGGCGGTGACGGAGGAGGTGCGGCTCCGCCGGGGGCCGCGGGTGCCAGGGGGGCTGATGCCGTGGGAGGCGGGCCACCGGGGCCCCGCCTGCCGCCCGTACGTGCCCGGACCGGTGGCGCGGGGGCGGGCGCGTGGCCGGCGAAGAGTTCAGGGGAGGCGCCGCCCACACCGCCGGGCACCGGGAGCCCGGGGGGAGGGCCCCCGTAGGCCTGCGGTGCGGGCAGTGGCGGCGGAACGGGCCCGGACGCGGCGGCCGCCGGCGTGGCGGTCGCGGCAGGCCGGCGGCCCGCCGTGTCGTACCCGGTGAATAGGTCGGCGAGACCCGCCGGGGGCTCGCGCCAGCCGGAATGCGCGGAGGCCGGCTGACGGCGTCCTATCCGGACCGAACGGAGCTTCGGCAGGTCGGCGTCGCGCCGCAGGTCGGCCGTGGCGAGGCCCAGGGACACGCCGGTCCAGTCCTCGCCGGTGCGCTGGGCCACCGACGCACGCAGCACCAGACGGCCGCTGCTCCCACCCTGACGGTAGGTGAGACGGTAGGCAGGCACCCAGACTGCGCCCGGTACCCCGTACTCGAGTTCGAGTTCGACCTCGGCATCCGGATCGTCCGCGCCGGACACGTCTACGGTCAGGAGAGCCGAGACCGTGGTCTCCACGCGCGCCGACGGTGCGTCGGTCGAGGCGCGGGCCAGCCTGTCCACAGCGATGCCGAGTTCGTGCTCGGCGCGGCGCAGCGCATCCTCCAGTTCGACGAGGCGGCTGTGCAGCCGCGTCAGCCGCTCGTCCACGAAGCCGGCGAGCTCCAGCCACGCGTCGACCGGAGTGCGACGATGGGCGTCCTCACGCCTGCGGGCCGGCGGGACGGGGCGCAGTGCCCTGACCTCCTCGATCAGGCTCAGCTGATGGTCCCTGCGCCCCTGCGCCTCCGCGTGTTCGTCGCGCAGCCGTTCGACCTCGCCGTGCAGACCGTCGGGCGTGGACGTTTCGAGCGGCTCTGCCTCGACCTCCACCCGGGCCTCGCTGACGCGCACCCCGCGGGCGTCCGGAACCCGGACCCGCAGCGAGCCCGGATCCAGTGAGCGGGGCAGCCCCGTCACCCGCACCCCACCGCCCGGCGGCACACTGCCCCGGGCCAGGCGGCGGCAGACCGCGCCCTGTGCGTACACCACCACAGAATCGAGGGTCGACCCCCACCGCTGCGCTGTCTCGGTCTTCATGTGCTCCGCCCCCCGTCAGTGCCGAGCCGAGCTTACGCCCGGGCCGCCCGCCGAATCTGCCGCACGCCGCATCCGTGCACTCCGCATCCGGTGAGCAGGCGGGGCCGGACCAGGCCTCCGGGTGCGGCTCCATTTCGTGCTCGTAGACCTGCTCGACGAATTCCTTCGAGAGGTACATGTGGCGTTGCGTCGAAGCCGGCGTTGCGTACCCGGTCGATCAGCCGGATCTCCGTACCGCCGAGGTCGGCCTCGAGACGCGGCCCCGACAGCGGTCCGGTCCTGCCGGCGCTGCCTGACTGCCGGCCGCCCACCAGCGGTCGGTTCAGGATCCAGGACGGTTCCCGCCACCGAGGGCCCAAGCCTCGATGTCGCGGTAGTGGATCGGTCCGCGGCTGCGGCCGACGTTGCTGCCGACCAGGTGCAGACGTTCGGCAGGCCACCGGTGGCCGGTGAATCCGGTGAACCGTTCGGCGATCTCCGCCGCCGAGGACCGGTCTCCTCGGCGGACGCGGGCCAAGGTCAAATGCGGGCGCAGGGGCCGGTCCTCGAAGGCGATACCGCAGCTCTTGACCGCTGTGCGCACGTCGGCGGCGAGCATGTGCAGTTCGTCGAGGTCTCCGTCGATGCCGGTCCACAGCACCCGGTCGTCGAAGGTTCCGCTGCCCCTCAGTGCCAGGCGGGGTGGCTGGTGATCCGCTGCGAGGTGGGCGAGCGGAGGGCGCAGGAGCGGAACGGTCGTGGCCGGCAGCTCCCCGAGGAACGCCAGGGTGATGTGCCAGTCCTCGATGCGGTTCCACCGCACGTGAGGGTGCGTGTCGTAGGCGGGGCGCAGTTCCCGGGCCAGTTCGTCCTTCGCCCGGTCGGGCGGGGCGAGGGCGATGAACACGCGAACGGTCGCGGGTTGAGTCTGTTCGTTCACACCTCACTTCGTACCGCATCCCGGTGGTGGGCGGCGGACCGGGTGTGCGGCGGGTGCGCTCGGGGCCAGGAGACACCCCTGCGACACGGTCGCGCGGGGTGTCTCCGCGGGCCGCCCGTCAGTGAGGGCGGGCCGGATCAGTTCGGGTTGTCGCCGTGGGTCAGCGTCTCCCAGGCCACGAAGAGGTTGTTGCTGCCTGCCGGGCGGTTCTGTTCGGTCAGCCGCTGGGTGTTGGTCATCGCGGTACCGAGGCGGTTGTGCAGGGCGTTGTAGCCGACCTCGGTGACGGGTCCGAGGCCCAGGTGCAGCGCCCCGCCGCACAGCCAGCTCGGCGCGGGCTCGCCGAGCTGGTACCTGGACTGGAAGCCGAGTGCCTGCCGCAGCCGCTCACCGACGTCCGTGCCGTAGAGGTCCTGGCCCTGGATCCGGCTGGTCTCGGCGATGTGGGCGATGGCCGAGATGCCGTAACCGGTGTGCGTGAAGTCGCGGCAGGTCTCCTGGGTGAGCCCGGTGACGAAGGTGGACTGCCCCTGCCAGTAGTTGACGATCTTCGCGGTGGTGTCGAGGTTCTGGCTCGGCACGGTCTTGGGCACGGCTCCGTCGGAGGCGAGGTAGACGTACGCGGCGGTGCGCGTCCGGAACTTCGCCATGGCCTTGTCGTACGACGTCTTGTCGTCGAGGAAGACGGAGATGCCGACGGCAGCCTCCATCATCGACAGCTCCCAGTTGCCGTTGGAGTTGGAGCCGTTGATGACCTTGGGCAGGTAGACGTCCCGCAGCATGGTCGCGAAGCGACCGGAGCCGGACCATGTCCCGGTGTAGGTGTATTTGATGATCTCGGCCGCCTTGGGCCATGAGGAGCCGGCCCACCCGGTCTGCAGCGGGGCATTGCTGTTGGTATGGCTCTTGATCACCGCCGACCAGGCGTCCATCAGCTCGATCGACTTCTTCGCGTACCGCTCGTCGCGTGTGATGTACCAGGCGAGGGCGTTGGTGTACGCGGCTATCGCGTCCTCGCGCTCGTCCGTGCAGCCGTAGTTGGGGTTGGAGTAGGAACCGCACTCGACGGTCGCGCGGGGCTTGGCGGCGCGGTCCGGATCGGCGTACTTGCTCGCCATCATCTGGTCGTACGCGCCCTTCCAGGGCTGGGCGCCGGCGTTGACCTTGCCGCGGGTGAAGTCCAACTGCCCCTTGGAGACGGTGACTCCGGGGTGCGCGAAGGCGGCGGGCGCTGCTTCGGCGCGATGGGCGCCGGGCAAGGAGAGGATGCCGGCCACCAGAGCGGCGGTCGCGGCGGCCGCGGTGACCAGGAGCGCCGGACGTCGTCCGGTGCGGTGGCTTGCGGGAGTGTCGGGCATGTGGGGGGCCATCCGTTCGTCTATGTGAACGATGCACTGGATGTTGAACACGCGCGCTGATCGGTGACCATAGGTACAGACCAGTGGCCCGTCAAGGGGCCCGGATGGATCCGCAGTTCAACTACCGTTCATACATGCGAACTTGAGGGGCTGGACTCGAAACGGTGCCCGGGGGAGAGGTCCCGGACGGCCGGCGGGTGCCTCGGCAGGTGACGCCGGGGTTCCGTACGGCTCCGAGGGGGAGCCGGGGTGCCTGAGTACTGCTACTCATGCCCCGGGCCCACCACCGGGGAACGCTGGGCCCATGGCCATGCCACCTCCGTCCGACTCCCCGCCATGGCGGACCCACCACCCCCGCTACACAGGGGCCAACCATCCACTGCCGTCGCGACACCGCTGGTGGTTGCACCCCGCAGCGGACATCGCGTTGGCAGTCGGCCTTCTCGTGATCGACGTCATCGCCGCTCTCGGCGTATTCGTCCACGGCGTCGATGCCGCGGGATACAGGATGTTCGACGCCGCAGCTGACAACTCGTCCGTCTCGCTCGCCCGCCCCTTCGCCCACGTGGCCGTGGCCGGCCATGTCGTCCTGGGCTCCGCTGTCCTGCTGCTCATCGCCCGCGCGCGGATCAGTGGCGGCGTCCAAGCCCTCGCCGGAATCGTCCTGGTGCTCGTGGCCATGACCGGAATGCACGACACGGACGGCCGTGTCCCCCCCACAGCCTGCCCCGGCCTCCTCCGTCGACCCTGGAGCACAGTGCCGGTCCGGCGGTGACAACAGCGAATGCGGCGGATCCTGAGGGGACCGGAAGCAGCAACGGCGGTTCGAACACGCGAGGCCCCTACCCGCCGCCTGCGCATGCTCGTGCGACCTCGCCTCCCGAGAGAACACGACGAGAGGCGCCGAGGTCCCCGCTCGACTCGTGCTCACATCCGGTGGAGTCCGAAGGCGAAGACCTTCGGACCTCACCGTGCTGGGGTGCGACCCGTCAGCACTGTGCCGCCCATACGTGTGCGTCCCCTCGGTCGTTGGCGTTCGCGTTGGAGGCGACCTCCTGGCCGGGGGCCAGACAGATCGTCCGTTCGCCACCGTTCGACGGCCACTGGACGGCGCTCTCGTAAACGATGACGTGGTCCTTGATCCCAGGGCCGGAGATCGCGTGGTTGGCCCAGGACGAGTCCGCATCGGCGATCCAGCTCTCCCACCACTCGTCGTCTCCGGACGAGGCGAAGACCCTTCCGTCCGGATCGCTGAAGTTGGCGTCACGCCAGACGCAGAAGGACCCGCTCGGACAGGGTGCGGCGGATGCGGGAGCCGTCGGCGCAGCGCAGACAGCGATCAGAGTGGCGAAGAAGAGGGTGCGAAGGCGCTTCACGAGCGGTTGCCTTTCTGGGCGTATGCAGCTTCGGTGAGCAAGGTCCTGGCGCGCTGCAGGGCGTCTTCGCGTAGCAGCCGGTACTCGGTGCGGTCTGCGAGGGGCGCCGCGGAGCGCAGGTTGGCCATGCTGGTCGAGACTCGGAACCAGCGCCGCTGGTCGCCGTAGAGCCGGCGTTGTGCTGCGGCCAGGCACCCGTCGGTGTGCTGACTGATCACGTGGCCGCCGGGCAGTGTGAGGGAGAGCTCGGCCCGGCCGGTTCCGAAGAGGGCGTCGGAGATCCGGCTCGCCCGGTCGGGCGACGGAGAGGCGCCCCCGGGTCTCGGCGGGGTCAGTCCCTGCCGGATCAGGCAGCGGTCGGTGACCAGTCGCTGGGCTGCCTTCAACGTGTCGTCGGGCCCGAATTCGATCCGCTGGGCCGGTGCGGCGCATCCGGTCAGCAGGAGGCCGACGGTGATCAGGAGAACCGGCGTGTGCCTCGCCGGGCGCCGGAGTACGGGCACGGTGAGCGGCTCAGCCGGGCAGGCAGTCGGTGGGCCGGACGCGCTGGATCCCGTCCAGCTTGTCCCACCACTCCCAATACGCGGAGTAGTCGCCGCCGTAGACGGTCCGGTAGAGACAGCCGCCGTCCCGAGGGAAGTGGATGGCGTAGAAGGTGTCCTGGGTCTGGTTGTTGAACGACTTCGCGTGCCGCTTCACGTGCGGAGCGGCCTCGGCGTAACCGGTGCCGCTGTAACACCAGCCGCCTCCCGCCCCCATCTCGTCGGCCTCGGGCCAGAAGCAGACGTGTCCAGGCAGAGCCGCCTCGACGAACGGTGCTGCGCGATGGGACTCCGCGCCGGCGGAAGGCGCGCCGGCGACGAGCGCGAGGGTGGACAACAGGACGGCCGACAGACGCATACGAGCAAGCCCCCGGTGCGGTGGACGAACGGTGCGGTCGCAGCCTTCCACACGAGGAGTGCGGGCACACGCGCCGCCACTCGTAACGGTGAGTAGTCATATCCTTCTGTCGGACCTCGCTCAGGTCACGGTGACTTCGGAGGGCAGGCGTCGTTGGGGTGGTGATCGATATCGGACGACGCGTTTGGGGTTCTGATGGTGACGGCTCGGCAGAAGTACTCCCGGACGGGCGCGATGCTCCGCTGCGGTGCTGCGACGTTGGTTCTCGTTCTGACCGGCTGTGGTGGCGGTGGGGGCGACGGCGCGAGTGACGCGAAACCGTCCGCGGGCGCACCTTCCGTCTCCACGGCCGCTGCTCCGGACACGCCGTTGTCTTCGGCCGCGCTTGCTTCCCCGGCTCCAGGGGCGCCTGACGCGGGGGCCGAGGCCGAGGTGCTGGAGGTGTACGGCTTGATGTCGGCGGAGCACGAAGAGGCGTACCGGGCGGCCTCGGCGGAGGGGACAGACCTTGAGCGGTACATGGCGCCCGACGCATTGAGCGCGGTCGAGAAGGATCTGGCCCGAATGAACAAGCAGCGCGTGGCGATGCGCGGTGATCTCGGACATGAGCCGGAGGTCACCGCTGTCGCTGCAGGCGCGCAGCCGGCCACGGCGACGGTGGAGGACTGCGTGGACGCGTCGAAGTGGCAGACCCTGGATATGACGACCGGTTGGCGGATCCCCCCGCCCGCCGACCAGCCGTCGCGGTACGTGGCCACGGCGAGGATGGAGCGGGGGGACGGGAAGCGGTGGACGGTCACTGAGTACGCAGCGGACAAACCCCGCTCCTGCTAGGTCTGAGGCTCCCCGTCAGCCGCGTACGGCCTTGTCCCCGGCTCGCTCGGCGACCGGCACGTCCAGAGGGCGGGCGAGCCCGACCACTCCTTCATCGAGGCGCTGCAGGTGCCGCAGTACGCGGAAGGTCACCGTGCCGGAGGGCGGGGTGCCGGAACCGTCGTCACGCAGCGTCGAGGCGATGCTGGCACCGGACTGGACCTCGCCCCCGACTCCCTTGTCACCGACATGCGCGGCGAGCACCTCGATGTTGTGGGCGATACGCTGCCCGGCCCGGTGGAGGCGGGGGTCGGCCGCGACCGTCTTGCTGTGCGGCACCAGCTCGGCGGTCGCCGCGAGCGAGCGCGCGTGGTACGCACATGTCTCCAGAAGCGCCACCAAATAGCGGACGGTCTGCCGCCGGCCGCGCAGCGGGGTGATCGGGTAGGTCAACGGATTGGTGGAGTCCCGCAGCTCGTCCAGCGCCGTGTCCAGGCCGCGGGCCTTGCTGAGCAGGTCGGACGCGGGACCTCCGCTGAGCTGCTCCACCGCGGCCGAGGCGACATCACCCAGCCTGTCCAGGACGGTCCCCAGCAGTTCATCGGTACGACGGTCGGTGTGCACCGGCAGCACCAGTACGGCGGCGATGACACCGCACGCGGCGCCGATCGCGGTCTCCTCGATGCGCAGTACCAACACGTCGAAGCTGTATGAGTTCAGCAGGGTGTAGAGCAGGCCCAGCATGGCGGTGACGAAGAAGGACATGACCGCGTACGACAGAGGAGCGGTGAAGAACATCGCGAAGATGAAGACGAGCACCAGCGCGAACGCGACCCAGGTGTGGTCGCCGACCAGCCCTGCCAGCGCGACACCGGCCACGGCGCCCAGAAGGGTGCCCAGGAGCCGCCGGTAGCCCTTGACCAGGATCTCGCCGGTGGAGGCTGTGTTGAGGAAGACCACCCAGCACGTGAGAACGGCCCAGTACCAGCGCTGGGTGGAGAGGAGTTCGCCGCCGACGATGGCCAGGACCGAGCCCACCGACACCTGGAAGGCCGCCCTCGTGGTGGGACGCTGCAACCCGGAGCGGTCGTCGCTCTCGGACTTCTCGGAGGAGGCGAGCGCGATGTCCTCCGCGTCGAATTCCTCGCGGGAACGGGTGGTCGCCGGCGAGTCGTCGGACTCGTCCTGGGGCCCGTCCAGCGCGAGTCGCAAGCCCAGAACGGATCGGGCCGCCTCGCCGATGCCGCGGAAGGCGTCCTGGATCCCCGCGGGAGCGGGGGGAAGCCTCTCCTCGTCGCGATAGCCGAGCAGCCGGTTGCGTATGTGGGCCACTGCCGTGCCTTCGTCGCTCGAAGCCGGCCGGTCCACCAGGAGATGCAGAGCCTTGAGGTCCCGGCGCAGGGCCATGGTCGCGTCGTCCTCAGCCGGCCTCCAGTCCCCGGTGAGCGGTACGGGCGCGTGCGGCAGATGCAGGGTGAGGGTGTCCGCGCGCTCGGCGCTGCGGGCGTTCAGCAGCAGCATGCCCAGCCGCTCCGTGGCGATCTCCGCATCCGCGACCCGGCGTTGCAGCAGTGCGGCCTTGTCAGCGTCCTGCGTGCCCTCCTCCAGGCGGCCTTGGATCATCAGAGCGGCTTCGTGCAACCGCGCGGTGCGCCGCCGCATGTCGTCGAGCACCTTCTCCAATTGCTCGGGCCCGGCGTCGAGCAGTTCGATCTGGATGGCGACGAGCTGGGCGACTCGGGTCCGGAAGGCATCGCGCAGTCGTGCCAGGACGCGGCGGGGGGTTTCCGGGACGACGGCGAACCGCACCACCGCACTGCAGCCGAACCCGACGGCCAAAGCCAGATACAGCGCCGGCAGAGCAGCCGTTGTGGCGCCCACGAACAGGGAGAGGAAATAGATCTGGAAGCCTATGAGGCCCAGTGCTGTACCTCGGTCGCCGAACCGCCGACAGTAGACGGCGCCGAATATGAGAGCTACGAAGAACAGGTCACCCACGATGACCTGAGAGGTCAGCAGTGCACCCAACGACGTCGCGGCCAGCGCCACCGGCAGGCCCAGAGCGAGGGTGACCGCCTGGTCGCGTACCAGAGTGTCCTTGATCGCGAAGGTGGCGGTCATCGCGGTCATCGCACCGGCGACCATATGCGTGACGTCGGTGTCGAGCAGCGCCAGGACCACAAGCGTGAGTCCGATCGCCGATACGGTCCGCAGCCCCGCCGTGAGCCGCAGCAGCCCCGGATCGGACGCCGCGAACCGATCCCACATGATGGCCCCGCCCCGCCGCCGCACTGCCCTCACCCTGCACTTTCTTCAGCTGCCCGCCACGATCCACGTGCCGTTCAGCATCGCACGGCAGGGAACTGGAGGACGAACGCAGGTCGCCGTCCGACGCGATCCCGAGCCCGCCCCGGCCAACGGTGGGCGACCACGTCGGGAGGTACCCGCACACCGGAATGCCCAGGCTCCAGGACGCGTTGGGCGCTGTCCCCGCAACCGCACGCCGCGGCAGACCGCGAGAATCCCGGACGCGTGCTCCGAATGAAGCCGGGCATGCGCGGAGCATGGCAATCCTGAGGACATTCGCCCGCCCCTTGCTCGCCTCCGTCTTCATATCGGGTGGGCTCCGCACGCTTCGAGATCCGCACTCCGTGGCAGCCGCCGCCGAGCCGGTGGCCCAGCCCGTCGCGGGACGCGTCCCGCAGTTGCCGAACGACACGGTGCGACTCGTACGCATCAACAGTGCCGTGCAGCTCGGCGCCGGCGCGCTCCTCGCGGCCGGTCGGTTTCCGCGAGCCTCCGCTCTGGCGCTGGCGGTGTCCCTCGTGCCAACGACCCTGGCCGGGCATGCCTGGTGGAATGCCCAGGACCCCGATGAACGGGCACACCAGCGTGTCCAGTTCACCAAGAATCTGTCCCTGCTCGGAGGCCTGCTGATCGCGGTGGCGGACACCCATGGCAAGCCCTCGTTGGCCTACCGCTCCCGGGCAGCGGCCACCGCCGGCGCCCGTAGCGCCCGCAAGGCGGGGCACGCGGCGGGCACTGCCATGGCCGACACCGCGCACGGGGCCCGGTCGGCTGCCGACGCCGTGCGTGACCACCTTCCGATGCCTTGACCGCGACAGGCGCGCCCAAGGCATCGGCGTTCCTTCCGGTGAACTGCTGCGGGACCGGTCATCGCTGGTCGGGGAAGGCTCCGGTGCGGTCGGGGACATGGCTCCCGGTGATGAGACCGGGGTGGGCGCCCAGACCCATGGAGGCATCTATCACGGCACCGTGGAGGTATCCGGTCGCGCAGGCCGAGTGTGCGTTCCAGGGTGCGGGGGGTGCTCCTGGACACGACCGAACCGCGGCCGTGCTGGCTGTCGTCGACGTACGCACGCAGTCGATGGACAGTGACCGCTGTGGCGGCGTCGTACTCCGCCAGATCCCACAGGCCCACGCCTGGGAGGGCGCCGGTGACCGGAGCCGTGTCTGCGTCGTGTTGCTCCGTCATGGAGAATTCTCCCTGTGCTGGTCGTGGTACCGGGTCGGGGGAGCGCCGGCTCCCCGCAGTCCGACCGTTTCCCACCGGGCGCAGCCGGCGATGACCGTCGTACGCAGACCGGGAGCGGCATCTCCTCGCAGTGAGGGGATGCGAGCCGGGAGGTCACCTGGGGCGCGCTGCCACCGCGGTCCACCCGCTCACCACGGAAACGCTTCTTCCTGGAGGGGTGCGTGCACGGCGACGGAGCTGTCTCCCGTCAGTACCCTGCGAACGCTGGAGGCGAGGCTTCCGCTCGTGTCGAGGTCGAACACGACGTTCGGCCGGTGTCGCATGCTGAGACGCAGCACATTCGGCAGCATGACTCGGGTGATCAGATTGTCCGAGACCTGTCGTGCGATGTCGCCCTGGAAGTCGTATCGGCGTGCTCCCGCCGCCGAGTAGACGGGGATGCGCGCGGGCATGGGCTCGAACGCGCTGATCGCCTCGTATCCCTCGTCGGCGTACTTCCCCAGTTCGGGATGGTGGGAGCCGAACGGCACAGGGACCGGCGTGGCGGGGACGTCCTGGTCGGCTGCCGCATCCTGAATCGCATCGATTCCGGCACGGGGAGCGGTTATCACGACCGATCGGTCATCGTTGACGAGAGCCGGAGCGGCCTTCCGGACGCCTGAACGGTCGATGATCTCGTCCGCCACACGGGGGGAACAGGCGAGGTGAATCATCCTGCCTGGGCACGACCTCTGGATGGGCGCGGCCGCGAGCGTCATCCGGGCTCCGTCGGACACCGTGAAGGCGCCGGCAGCGGTGAGTGCGGGGAGATCCCCCATGCTGACCCCCACCACGGCCGAAGGGGGGCCGCAAGCCTGGCTCAGTGCGTAGTGAACAGCCATGGAGGAAGTGAACATGGCCAGTTCGAGCCCGCCCGCGCGAGCCAGATCGGTCGTGGACGGCGGGGCGGCTCCCAAGAGCGCGGGCCCCAGCGGTTCTTGATCGAATGCGGCGGCCACAGGGTCGGTCTGGCCGACAACCTCCTCGAACGACTGTCGCAGCAGGCTGCTGCGCCGCAGGGCGGCGGTCAGCGAGGTGACCGAGAAGGTGCCTTGGCCGGGGAACAGATGCATGTTCGAGGACGCGTCAGACTTCCTGCGTCCGCTGTGCGCGTTGTGGGTCATGAGGTCCTCCGCTCATTGCGGGATGTCGCCGGGCTCGGCTCTCGCCGGTTGACCAAAGGGGTGAGCAGGTCGCCCGCAGGGTCCACATCAACATCCAGACTGTTGACGAGTCCGGCCAGCATCCCGTAGTAGCCGGTCAGGGCTATGAGTTCGACGACTTCCTGGTCGTCGTACTGATCCCTGAGCGAGGCCACGGTCCGCGGATTCAACGTGTGGCTGCAGAGCAATTCCGTCACTGCTCCCAGCGCTGTCCGATGCTCCTCGGCGAAGACGCCTTCAGGGATCTCATTCTCCGCGAGGGCCGCGATCTGATCGCCGGTCACGCCCACGGCCCGGGCGACAGGTGCATGCTGGGCGCTCTCGTACGGACACCGAGTGCGTGAAGCGACTGTCAGGATGACCATTTCCCGCAGTCGCGGACTCAACGTCGTGAAAGCGAGGAGTGCTTTGCCCAGGGCCACTGCGGGCTCGGTCAATGAGGGAGCGTGATTGAGCATGCGGAACACGTTCAGCGGTGTCGGAAGGTCCTGGAGATGTTTGTCTGCCTGAGGCGACGAAGGATAGGGAATCTTTGCCACGACGGACGTGATCCTTTCCTGTAGGGCCTGCTCGGCGCAGTTCAGCCGATTTCTGTGGACGTGCGGATCGGGAGAATCCCGTGATCGCCAGGTCCCCTTACGAGAGACCATGCGATATCCGAACGTCATGAGCAGGTGCCCCCGCGCCGAAGCGCTACCTGCCCATGCGGGGAGAGATGTGTGAACGCGTTGAACGCACTGGCCCGCCGGGCACACCCGCAGCCCGCTCCGCGTGTCCGCTGCGCTCTGGATATGCCGGGTCGTCCAGTGCTACGGACCGGCGTCCGGGACACGACGGATTCCGGGAGCAGCGCCGCCGGTTGCCGGTATCTTCCCGCGGATCCGGGGAGACTAAGGCTGAAGAAGGGCGTCGGCCCCCGTGCGAGGACTTCACCGGCCAGTGGGCGACGTGCGTAGGAAAGGAAGCGCACGGATGGCGAGGACGCGCAGCTCCAACACGCAACTTCGGATGCTGCTGACGGAAGCGGCATGGACCGCTTCGGCGCTGGCGCGTGCGGTGAACGCGGCAGGTGCGGAAATAGGGATCAACCTGTCCTACGATCGGACATCGGTTGCCCACTGGCTATCCGGAACCCGGCCACGCCGCCCCGTGCCCCAACTCGTCGGAGAGGTCCTTTCCCGCAGGCTGAACCGGACTGTCACCGCGACCACGGCCGGGTTTCCCGGAGATGAGAACTCCTTGGGGACATCGCAGGCCGGGCCGTCCAGGAGTGATGACTCGGTCGCCCATCTTGCCGAACTGACCGGCGTGGACGCCCATCCGCTCCAGCGGGCCCCGCTCCACAGGACGCCGTACGCGACGGCCTCACGCGGCATACGCGAATGGCGTGATCCGGGGGATCTCGCGGGGGGCAGGGCCGGCTCGCCGTCCGGAGGGAGGGTCGGCCAGCCGGAGATCGACACGCTGAGGCTGGCTGTACGCGGGTTCACCACCGGTCTTGACCGGCATGGCGGCGGCTACGCTCGGACGGCGCTCTGCGCCTACCTCGCCGACGACGTGGTGCCCTGGCTTCGGAGTCCGGCGAGCGAGAGAGTCCACGGTGAACTTCTCACCGAGTCGGCGCGCCTGGTCTTCCTGCTCGCCCGGAAGTACGGGGACTGTGCGCTCCACGGGATAGCCCAGCTCTACTTCGAAGCCGCTCTCGGGCTCGCCAACGAGGCAGGGGACCACACCACGTGGGCTGTGGTGCACCGAGGGATCAGCTGCCAGGCGCTCGTCCTGGACCACCGACGCGCTGCGTTGGTACACGGGGAGCAGGCCCGTCTGGCCTTGCCGTCGGCAGCGCCGATGTCCGTCCGTTCCTTCGTCATGGCCCAACTTGCTGTTGCGCAGGCGGCCATGGGGAACAAGCGCACCGCACTGGCCGCCATGGCCGAGGCCGAGCGGGCAGCGGAGACAGACGGTTCTGACATGAGTCCGTTCGGGGGCTATCCCATTGCCGCGCTCAAGTACCAGCAGTCACAGATGCTGCATCGGCTGGGCGATCTCAATGGTGCGGTCGCGGCTCTCGACGCATCAGATCGACACCGGCCGTCGGACGATCGGCGTGGATGCGCGCTGACGCGCGGGGCACGAACCAGCCTGCTGCTGACCCAAGGGCATGTGGAAGAGGCGAGTGGGAGCTGGCGCGGCTTCCTCAATGCCAAATCCGGCCTTCGGTCCGCGCAGGTCAGCCGTGTCGACAGTGAACTGCGACGCCTGTTTCACCCTTACCGCGCGCAACCTGCCGTTCGACTGATCCTCGCGGAAGTCCGCACCGAACTGCGCAACCCATGATCTCCGAGTTATTCCCTGTGCGCCCTGGAGCGCTGATCCCTCGACACGTCGACGTATCCATCGGTGCCCATTGTGAGTCGAGTGAGGTGTGTCCGAAGGCGTCATCTCGAGGATCGAGCTGATAATGGGCGGATGAACGACCCCTTTTGCGTGGCGGAAGTAATCGGTTGGCACCCCATCGGTGTGTTCGCACCGGTGGATGAAATGGGTGACGTCACTCACCATGCGGTTCCAGCGATGGGGTGGTCGAAATCCGACCTCGGGCGCGGGAAGCCCGGATGGCGGCGCAGCTCGGTGAAGACAGCCGTTCGACGCACCACGGGCTGACCCGGCAGCCGGGGGGAGCACCGAGGGCGGAGAGAGCTGTGCCCTGCCCACGTACCTCGCTGTGTGGCACGACCCTCGGCGGTCCCCCTCGCGCCTCTCTCGGCGGATCGGCACAGGCGGTGCCGGCGGCCCGGCCGAGGGACGGACGGGTCAGGCCAGCATTCCGGCGCGGAGCTTGCCGAGGGTGCGTGTGAGGAGACGGGAGACGTGCATCTGGGAGACGTCGAGTGCGGCGCCGATCTGAGATTGCGTCATCTCCTGGCCGAAACGCATCTCGATGAGACGGCGCTCGCGGTCGTCGAGCTCCTCCAGGAGCGGGGCCAACGCATGCAGGTTCTCGACCGTTTCCATGGCGGAATCCGGCTCCCCGAGGACATCGGCGAATGTGCGGGACACCGTGCCTGTCGTCTCGCCGGTGTCGGTCGGCATGTCCAGGGAGCCGGCGGTGTAGCCGTTCGACGCGATGATGCCCTCGATGACCTCGTCCTCGGTGCGGTCCAAGTAGGCGGCCAGTTCCTTCGACGTCGGGTCACGGTCGAGGCGGGCGGCGAGTTCGTCCTTGGCCTTGGCCAGTTCCACCCGGAGTTCCTGCAGCCGTCGGGGGACGTGGACCGCCCAGGTGGTGTCGCGGAAGAAGCGCTTGATCTCGCCGACGATGTAGGGGACGGCGAAGGTGGCGAACTCGACCTCGCGCGAGAGCTCGAACCGGTCGATGGCCTTGATGAGGCCGATGGTTCCTACCTGGGTGATGTCCTCCATGTCGCCGCTGCCCCGGTTACGGAAGCGGCGCGCGGCGAACCGGACAAGGGAGATGTTCATCTCGATGAGGGTGTTGCGCGCGTACTGGTACTCGTGCGTGCCCTCCTCCAGGACCTGCAGCCGCTCGAAGAACAGCGTCGACAGAGCGCGGGCGTCCTTCGGAGTGACCTTGCCCGCGTCCTCGATCCAGGGCAGCTCACCGATGTGTTCCGGCGAGGCCTCCGAAGCCGACACCCCATCAGTCCGTACGGCCTTGGCAGTCTGTTCGGCGATCACTTTTTGTTCCCACCCTCCCTAGTACTGAGCGCGCTTCCTGACGAGCCCCTGCCCTGCCTCGGAGGCCTCATGCGCGGTCACGCACTTTTTCTTGCTGTGTGGAAACAGTTGTCCCTGGACATCGTAAGATGAGCAGCGCCGTCCACCGGTGCGACCTTTCGGGCGCGCCGCGCTGGATCGGGTACAGGCCCCGTACGCTGGAGGCCGGGGGCCGGGTCCCGAAGGCGGTCCGGGTTTCGGCGCAGCACGACGAGAAACAGGATCACGTGGACAGATTCGCTGCAGTCGAGCGGGAGCTGCGCAAGGCGGCACCCCACCTGCTCCTCGACGTCGTTACGGCGGCTCTGCGGGAGCAGTTCGACGTGCAGAACGTGAAGTTGCGGCTCGCGGACTACGGCATGACCACGCTCCAGGTGGTGTCAGAGGTGCCGATCGCCGAACCGGTACACGTGCATGACAGCCCGCAGGGACGGGCCTTCGGCGCCCAGGAGCCGTATGTGGAGCCCCGGACCACGCCGGGCCCCGTGACCGCGCACCTGCCGGTGACCGTCCGTGGGGACCGGCTCGGTGTCCTCAGCGTCACGGCGCCGGAGGGCGGCTGCTCTCCGGCGGACCTGGCGGAGATGCAGCAGATCTGCGAAGCACTGGGACACGAAATCCTGGTCGCCGAACGGGACACCGACCTCTACCTCCTCGCCCGCCGGGCCACACGGCTGACCCTGGCCGCGGAGATGCAGTGGCAGTTGCTGCCGGGCCGCTCCGTGTCCCGCCCCGAATTCAGACTGGGCGCCCACCTGGAGCCCGCGTACGCGATCTTCGGCGACAACTTCGACTGGTCGGTATCGGCCCATCACCTCACCCTCACCGTCACCAACGGCATGGGGAAGGGGATGGAGGCGGCCCTGCTGACCAATCTCGTGGTCAACGCGCTGCGCAATGCCCGGCGCGCGGGCCTCGACCTTCCCGGCCAGGCCAGCCTCGCCGACCAGGCCGTCTACACCCAGCACCGCGGCGCGCTGCACGCGTCGGTCCTGCTGCTGCGCTTCGATCTGGCCACGGGTGAGGTGGAGGCTGTGGACGCGGGATCTCCCCGGATGTGGCGGCTGAGGGGAGGCAGTGTCGATTCCCTCGACTTCGACGCGCAGCTCCCGTTGGGCATGTTCGAAGAGACGGAGTACGTCGCGCAGCGCCTGCGCGTCGAACCCGGCGACCGGCTGCTGATCGGCAGCGATGGCGTCTACGAGAGCGCGTCGGCAGCCGGGGAACACTACGGGCAGCGTGCCCTCGCACGGTCGCTGTCCGCGCATCGCTTCCTGCCGTCCGAGCAGGTGCCGCTGGCGGTACTCCGCGACCTGCGGGACCACCGGGGGACCACTCCGCTGGACGACGATGCCCTGGTGGTCTGCCTGGACTGGTTCGGCCGGCAGTCCTCCACCGGCCACCCGTCCGCGTGACCGATGCCGACCGGGCGGCCTGTGTCTACCCGGTCGACCGCAGGGGTCTCGCCCCGCCGCTGTCCTGCCCCGAGGCCGAGGCCGAGGCCGCGTTCCGGAAGGCCCTGAGCCCTTCGAGGAGCGAACGCCGCGCCTTGGCGGGCATGGCGTCGATGGTGGACATCAGTATCTCTTCCCTGCGCGTGCGCAGGTCGACGAGGTACGCCTTGCCGAGGCTGGTCAGCCGGAGCTCCAGCTCCCGGCGGCTCACCGGGCTCGGGGCGCGCTCCACGAAGCCCGTGGCCTGCAGCCGGTCGCACAGCCTGCTGACCGAGGGGGAGGCCGACCCCAGGGCTTCGGCGAGCATGCGCAGATTGATGCCCTCCTCCCGGTCCAGCGTGTACAGCACGCGCAGCTGGGAGGGGGAGACCGGGCCGGTGGGCACGGCGTCGCGTCCGTGTTCCCAGAGGACTTCGAGGAGTTCGACGAACTCGGAACCCTCACGGGCCGCGTCCCGGGACCGCTGGTCGGGTTCGGGGTTCAGGCCCATATTGATGACACTCCGATTCGGCATTGCCTCACTCGTCCGTCTGGCCACCGGACCGAGCGAGGCGGCCGGGCATCCGATGCACTCGTACGGAAAGCCAGGACAAAGGTTCCGGGACACACTCGTGGCCCCGAATATCGTACCCCCGTCCGCCACAGGCTTCTGAGGATCACGGGCCGACACCCGGTATGTTTCCGCATGGCAACAGTTGCCATCGGGTACGGTTCCGCAGGCGACATCCGATGCGTGATCATTCAGCGGTCACCGCCGCTCCTGCCGCGACGGCGACCGCTCCCCGGCCTGGAGTACTGATATCCATGACACATAACCAGCCCCTTACCCTCTCCGTTCGGCACCCGGCGGATTCCATTGCTGTCCTCACCGTCACAGGCGAGATCGACGTGGACAGCGCGCCCGCCCTGCGGACCAGGGCACTGGAGCTGATCAGACAGGGCAGACCGCACCTGGTCCTCGATCTGGCGCCCGTGGAATTCTGCGACTCCTCCGGCCTGAACACCATGATCGGCATCCTGCGGTATGCGAAGGACCGGCACGGGTCCCTCTCGTTGGCTGCCACGCCACCTCATCTCACCAGGCTGCTGGACGTCACGGGGGTCGGTGAACTGATACCGGCGCTTCCCACCACCGCCGAGGCCCTGATCCGGATCGCGATGCCCGGAGACGCGCCGGAGGAGCAAGAGACCCGTTAGGCGGGCAGGGATTCGCTGGCGACGTCCTCACCGATGCTGTCCGTACGTCCGTGCGCGGGACGTAGCAGACGACGCGCGGCCGGACACTCC
>NZ_JBHWZS010000112.1:0-24677 GCF_042728155.1 Streptomyces sp. NPDC060209 | reverse complement strand
GTCCACGGGGGGACGGTCGGGGCCGCACGTGCTGTCGGGCGGGTCGGGCGGGGCGGGCGGGAGGAACGTCGGGCGGGGCGGGCGGCAGGAACTCAGAAGACCGACTCGGCCTCGTACATCCGGTCGCTGGGAACCGTCTTCAGACGGGTCACGGCGTCCGCCAGCGGGGCCATCACGATCTCGGTACCGCGCAGCGACGTCATCCGGCCGAAGTCGCCGCGGTGCACCGCTTCCACGGCGTTCCACCCGAAGCGGGTCGCGAGCACACGGTCGTACGCGGTCGGCGTGCCGCCTCGCTGCACATGGCCGAGAATGACCGGCCGGGCCTCCTTGCCGAGGCGCAGCTCCAGCTCGGCGGCGAGGCGGTTGCCGATGCCCTTGAAGCGCTCGTGGCCGAACTGGTCGATCTCGCCCTTGGCGTACGGCATGGAGCCCTCGGCCGGGTGCGCTCCCTCGGCGACGCAGATGACGGCGAACTTCTTGCCGCGTGCGAAGCGTTCCTCGACCATCTTGACCAGGTCGTCGACCTGGAAGGGCCGCTCCGGCAGGCAGATGCCGTGGGCACCGCCGGCCATGCCGGACTCCAGGGCGATCCAGCCCGCGTGGCGGCCCATTACCTCGACGACCATCACGCGCTGGTGCGATTCGGCGGTGGTCTTGAGACGGTCTATGGCCTCGGTAGCAACGCCCACGGCGGTGTCGAAGCCGAAGGTCCGGTCGGTGGCGGAGATGTCGTTGTCGATGGTCTTCGGGACTCCGACGACGGGCATCCCGGCGTCGGACAGCATGCGGGCGGCGGTGAGCGTGCCCTCGCCGCCGATCGGGATCAGCGCGTCGATGCCGTAACGGAGGGACAGTTCCGCGCAGTTCTCGGCGGCCTCGCGCAGCCGGTCGCGCTCCAGCCTCGCCGAGCCGAGGATCGTGCCGCCGCGGGCCAGGATGCCGCTGACCGCGTTCAGGTCGAGGGGCCGGAAGTGGCCGTCGAGCAGCCCCTTGAAACCGTCCTCGAAGCCGATGACCTCATCGCCGTGCCCCACCACGGCGCGGTGCACGACCGACCGGATCACAGCGTTCAGGCCTGGGCAGTCGCCGCCTGCGGTGAGAATTCCGATGCGCATCCTGCTCTGTCTCCTGCTCGCTAGTGCCATGCATTCCGGGGACCCGTCGAGAAACCCCCGTACCGTGAGCCACGACGATTGTCCCACGCCCGGCCGGGCCCTCGCGCTTCCGGCTTCATCGGCGGGGACCGTTCGGGGCCCACCAGTGGCCCTCCCCGGGCACACCGCCCGGCGGGCGATATACCTGCCCCGGTAGGTATCGTCAAGGGGACAATGCCACCCAAAAAGGACGGGAGACCACGCGTGACGCGTAGCGTGTACGTGACCGGGATCGACCGGGGAGACGGCCGCCAGGTCGTCGATCTGGGAGTCATGGAGCTACTGACGCGTCAGGTGGACCGGGTCGGCGTCTTCCGGCCGCTGGTCCACGACGGACCCGACCGGCTGTTCGAGTTGCTGCGGGCGCGCTACCGGCTTTCGCAGAGCGCGGAGACCGTCTTCGGCCTGGACTACCAGGAGGCCTCCGCGGTCCAGGCGGAGAAGGGTACCGACGAGCTGGTCTCCCTGCTCGTCGAGCGCTTCCACCGGGTGGCCCGTGACTACGAGGTCGTGCTCGTCCTCGGCAGCGACTTCGCCGCCACCCAGCTCCCCGACGAGCTGGCCCTGAACGCGAGACTCGCCAACGAGTTCGGCGCCTCGGTGATCGCGGTGGTCGGGGGCAAGGACCAGGACGCCGAGTCCGTACGGGCCGAGACGCGCAACGCCTACCGGGCGTACGCCGGTCTCGGCTGCGACGTCCTGGCGATGGTCGTGAACCGGGTGGCGTCCGAGGACCGCACGGACATCGCCGAACGGCTGAGGGCGCAGCTCCCGGTCCCCTGTTCGGTACTGCCGGACGATCCCGCGCTCTCCGCGCCCACCGTCGCCCAGATCACCACCGCACTGGGCGGAACGGTTCTGCTCGGCGACGACTCGGGCCTGGCCCGGGACGCGCTGGACTTCGTGTTCGGCGGCGCCATGCTCCCGAACCTCCTCAAGGCCCTGACCCCGGGCTGCATGGTGGTCACCCCCGGCGACCGCGCGGACCTGGTCATCGGCTCGCTCGCCGCGCACAGCGCCGGCACGCCGCCCATCGCGGGCGTACTGCTGACCCTGAACGAGCGCCCCGGCGAGGAGATACTCCGGCTGGCGGCCCGCCTCGCGCCCGGCACCCCGGTCATCGCGGTGGCCGGCGGCTCCTTCCCCACGGCAGGCGAACTATTCGCCCTGGAAGGCAAGTTGAACGCGGCGACGCCACGCAAGGCGGAGACCGCCCTCGGCCTCTTCGAGCGCCACGTGGACACCGGTGCCCTGCTGGAGCGGATCTCGGTGGCCCGCAGCGGCCGGGTCACCCCGATGATGTTCGAGCACGAGCTGCTGGAGCAGGCCCGCTCCGACCGGCGCCGGGTCGTCCTGCCGGAGGGCACCGAGGAGCGCGTCCTGCGCGCCGCCGATGTGCTGCTCCGCCGCGACGTCTGCGACCTGACCCTCCTCGGGGACACCGACGTCATCCGCAAGAAGGCGGCCGACCTCGGCATCGACCTCGCCGAGACCCAGCTCGTCGATCCGCAGACCTCCGAGCTGCGCCAGAGCTTCGCCGAGCGGTACGCCGCGCTGCGCGCGCACCGCGGGGTGACGGTGGAGCTGGCGTACGACGTCGTCTCGGACGTCAACTACTTCGGCACCCTGATGGTCCAGGAGGGGCTGGCCGACGGCATGGTCTCCGGCTCGGTGCACTCCACGGCGGCCACGATCCGGCCGGCGTTCGAGATCATCAAGACCAAGCCCGAGGCCTCGATCGTCTCGTCGGTGTTCTTCATGTGCCTCGCCGACAAGGTGCTGGTCTACGGCGACTGCGCGGTCAACCCGGATCCCGACGCGGAGCAGCTCGCGGACATCGCGGTGCAGTCGGCGGTCACCGCGTCCCGCTTCGGCGTGGAACCCCGGATCGCGATGCTCTCGTACTCGACGGGCACCTCGGGCACGGGTGCCGACGTCGACAAGGTGCGGGAGGCCACGGAGCGGGTACGCGCCTCACGGCCGGACCTGCGGATCGAGGGCCCGATCCAGTACGACGCGGCGGTCGAGCCGACCGTCGCCGCGACCAAGCTGCCGGCGTCGGAGGTGGCGGGCCGGGCGACCGTGCTGATCTTCCCGGACCTCAACACCGGCAACAACACCTACAAGGCGGTCCAGCGTTCGGCGGGCGCGGTCGCGGTCGGCCCGGTCCTGCAGGGGCTGCGCAAGCCGGTCAACGACCTGTCCCGCGGCGCGCTGGTCCAGGACATCGTCAACACGGTGGCCATCACGGCGATCCAGGCGCAGAGCGAGGAATGACCGCGATGACCACCGACCCGACCAGCGAAGGTTCCCGCTCCATGAATGACGCCCACCGCGTACTCGTGCTCAATTCCGGCTCCTCGTCGGTGAAGTACCAGCTGCTGGACATGCGCGACCGCTCGCGGCTGGCCACCGGTCTGGTCGAGCGGATCGGCGAGTCGTCCTCCCGACTGGTGCACACACCGCTGAAGGGCGGGGAGCCCCGCGAGCGCACCGGCCGGATCGCCGACCACGAGGAGGCGCTGAAGGCCGCGGCCGACGAGCTGGCGGCCGACGGGCTCGGACTGGACTCCCCCGACCTGGCGGCGATCGGCCACCGGGTCGTGCACGGCGGGCTGAAGTTCAGCGAGCCCACCGTGATCACCGACGAGGTGCTCAAGGAGATCGAGCGGCTCGTCCCTGTGGCGCCGCTGCACAACCCGGCGAACATCACCGGGATCCGTACCGCGCAGGCGCTGCGCCCGGACCTTCCGCAGGTCGCGGTCTTCGACACGGCGTTCCACACGACGATGCCGGAGTACGCGGCGCGGTACGCGATCGACGTCGAGACCGCCGACGCCCACCGCATCCGCCGCTACGGCTTCCACGGCACCTCGCACGCGTACGTGTCGCGCAGGACGGCCGAACTGCTGGGCCGACCGGTGGCCGACGTGAACGTGATCGTGCTGCACCTCGGGAACGGCGCCTCGGCCTCCGCGGTGGCGGGCGGGCGCTGCGTGGAGACGTCCATGGGGCTGACCCCCTTGGAGGGGCTGGTCATGGGTACGCGTTCCGGAGACATCGATCCGGCCGTCACCTTCCACCTCAAGCGGGTGGCGGGGATGTCGGCGGACGAGATCGACGTCCTGCTGAACAAGAGGAGCGGTCTGGTCGGCCTGTGCGGCGACAACGACATGCGGGAGATCCGGCGCCGGGTGGACGAGGGCGACGAGCGTGCCACGCTCGCGTTCGACATCTACATCCACCGGCTGAAGAAGTACATCGGCGCCTACTCGGCGGTCCTCGGCCGGGTGGACGCCGTGGTGTTCACGGCGGGGGTCGGGGAGAACTCGGCTCCGGTGCGGGAGGCTGCGCTCGCGGGACTGGAGGGTTTCGGCCTGGTCGTGGACGCGGACCGCAACGCCGTTCGGTCCGGCGAACCGCGGCTGATCTCGCCCGACGACGCACGGGTCGCGGTCGCCGTCGTGCCCACGGACGAGGAGCTGGAGATCGCCGGACAGACCTTCGCACTGGTCCACAACTGAGCGGCCCCGCGCCCCTTTGTATCTTCCACCAGACGGAATATTCCGCAGTGAAACAAACCGATAGGATCCGCCTCATGCGCCGTTCCAAAATCGTCTGCACCCTCGGTCCCGCCGTCGACTCCCATGAGCAGCTCGTCGCTCTGATCGAGGCCGGCATGAGCGTGGCCCGTTTCAATTTCAGTCACGGTACCCACGAGGAGCACCAAGGCCGTTACGACCGGGTCCGCAAGGCCGCCGCCGAGACCGGCCGTGCGGTCGGAGTACTCGCCGACCTCCAGGGCCCCAAGATCCGCCTCGCGAAGTTCGCCGAGGGTCCCGTCGAGCTGGTCCGCGGGGACGAGTTCGTCATCACCTCCGAGGACGTCCCCGGCGACAAGTCGATCTGCGGCACCACCTACAAGGGGCTGCCCGGCGACGTCGCCAAGGGTGACCCGATCCTGATCAACGACGGCAACGTCGAGCTGAAGGTCGTCGCGGTCGACGGCCCCCGGGTCACCACCATCGTCATCGAGGGCGGTGTCATCTCCGACCACAAGGGGATCAACCTCCCGGGTGCGGCGGTCAACGTCCCCGCGCTGTCCGAGAAGGACGTCGAGGACCTGCGGTTCGCCCTGCGGATGGGCTGCGACATGGTCGCGCTGTCCTTCGTCCGGGACGCCGAGGACGTCAAGGACGTGCACAAGGTGATGGACGAGGAGGGCCGCCGGGTCCCCGTCATCGCCAAGGTCGAGAAGCCGCAGGCCGTCGAGCACATGGAGGGCGTCGTCGCCGCCTTCGACGCCGTGATGGTCGCCCGCGGCGACCTCGCCGTCGAGTATCCGCTCGAGAAGGTCCCGATGGTGCAGAAGCGCCTCATCGAGCTGTGCCGCCGCAACGCCAAGCCGGTGATCGTGGCGACCCAGATGATGGAGTCGATGATCACCAACTCACGGCCGACCCGCGCCGAGGCGTCCGACGTCGCCAACGCGATCCTGGACGGCGCGGACGCGGTCATGCTGTCGGCGGAGTCCTCGGTCGGCGCGTACCCGATCGAGACGGTCAAGACGATGTCGAAGATCGTCGTCGCGGCCGAGGAGGAGCTCCTGTCCAAGGGCCTCCAGCCGCTGGTGCCGGGCAAGAAGCCCCGTACCCAGGGCGGTTCCGTGGCGCGCGCGGCCTGCGAGATCGCGGACTTCCTGGACGGCAAGGCGCTGGTGGCCTTCACCAAGTCCGGTGACACCGCCCGCCGTCTCTCCCGCTACCGCACGGCGCAGCCGATCCTCGCCTTCACCACGGAGGAGTCGACCCGCAACCAGCTCGCGCTGAGCTGGGGCGTCGAGTCCTACGTCGTGCCGCACGTGGACAACACGGACGCCATGGTCGACCTGGTGGACGCGGAGCTGCTGAAGCTGAACCGCTACAGCGACGGCGACACGATGGTCATCACGGCCGGCTCGCCCCCCGGCGTCCCCGGCACCACCAACATGGTCCGGGTGCACCACCTGAGCGGCGAGCGCGCCTGACGCCGTACGGCAGATACGACTGTGGCCCGCAGCCCCGTGAGAACGGGGCTGCGGGCCACAGTCGTCGTGCGGCTCCCGGACGGGTCCGGATCACCGGTCAGCTGTTGCCGCCGGTGAAGTAGTTCTGCAGGCCGGGGACCCTGAGCGAGCCGCCGAACTGGCCGGCCTGGGTCACCGTGGCATTGGTGAAGAAGGCGAAGGGCACGTTCAGCGGCGGCGGGGTCTCCGGGCTGAAGGTGACGGGGATGATGCCGAAGAGGTTGCCCTCCAGCTTCTCCGTGTACATCGTCACCGTGCCGTTGCGGATGGTGGAGGTAGAACCCTCCTCCGCCTTCACGTGGCCGGTGGTACCGGCCGGACCCTTCGTCAGCTGGTGCAGGTCCTTGATGTCGACGGTGTCGGCGGTGAACTTCAGCACCTTCTTGATGCTGCCGTTGTACGTCTTCACCTCGACGATGCCCTTGTAGTCGAGCCCGGTGAGCGTGAGCTTCGAGGTCTCCAGCGTCCACGGGTCGTCCGGGAGCAGCGGGATGCCCTGCTCCAGGTCGGCCGCGGCGAGCGCCTCGGGGTCGGCGGTCGGGCACGGGAAGCGCTCCTTGGCGCCGTCCGGGATGTCCTCGTCCTTCACGGGGTCGAGGCCCTTGACGTCGTCGTCGAGCTCCTCGACGCCCTTGCCCGCCTTCTCGGCCGCCTCACGGATGGCGTCGGTGGTCTTGCCGACCGTGTCCTTCGCCGTCTCCGTGGCCTTCTCCACCGGCTTGGTGGCAGTGGCGCTCTCCGACGGCTTCGGGGTCTCCGTGGTGGCGCTCGGGGACGGCTCGGCCGTCTCCTTGTCCGGTCCGTCGAGGAGGTCCTTGAGCGCGTCACCGACACCCAGCGGGTCGAGGGGGTTCTTCGACTCGGTGGGCGTGGGAGCGGCGGACGTGGCGGCCTTGTCCCCGGAGGTCTCCGTGGACGTGTCCTCCTCGGACGCGCTCGCACTCGCGGACGGCTTCGGAGCCTCGGTCCCGTCGTCCTTGCCGGCGTCGTCCTTGCCGGCGTCGTCCTTGCCCGCGTCGTCCTTGCCCGCGTCGTCCTTGCCGGCGTCGTCGGACGGTGTGGCGCTCGGGGTCGGCTTCGCATCGGGTTCCTGCGACTCGGACGGCTCGTCGGAGCGGGTCACACAGGGCCCGGGCGCGAAGGGGATGTCCGAGTTGTCGTCGGCCATGGCCAGCTTGGGGGTGAGCCCCATGCCCACGAAGACGGCCGTCGGCATCGCGGCGAGCGCGAACGCCTTCTTACCGGCGGGCATGTGCAGCTTCGTCAGGAGTGACTTCCTGGGCGCCGCGTGGCGGGGCCCTCTTCGCTCCGGAAGGTCCTCCGGCCCGAGGTCGTTCGTCTGCCTGTCGTCACCCCGCACGATGCCTCCCACCGTCGACCTCTGCCGCCGCATTGAACAGCAACGGCCTCCGCGGGGCCTCAGCCGTGTCGTGGGTCTCCTGAGCCTGCTCCGGCACCCCGCGGGCGTCGTCCCGGGACATCTGCGCCTCCGGGCCCTCGGACGCCGTGGTGCCCTTCGCCTCGGCCGGAGCCCAGGCGATGGAGAGGGCTCCGCCGAGCAGGGAGAACACGAAGCCGACGATGAAGCCGCCTATGTTGGCGACGGGTATGGAGATCAGCGCGAGCAGGATGGCCGCGACACCGGCGAACACCCGCACGATGTGGTGGAACCACATGGTGAGGCCCAGCGTGATGAGCAGGACCCCGATGATCAGCGACCCCGCACCCGCGGTGGTGGACATCGCGATGGTCATGTTGCCGAGGTGCATGTTGGCGTACGGGAAGTACGCGATGGGTAGACCACCCAAGATGGTGAACAGGCCCGCCCAGAACGGCCGGTTACCCCGCCAGGTGCGGAATCCCCGCCGGTAGACGGTGAGGTAGTGCTCGTTCTGCCCTGTGGACTCGGGGCTCATGGAAAACAGCTCCCTGGAACCGGTACTGCTGTGAGAAGAGAAGGGGTGGGCAGCCGGAGGTCCTTGACGGAACACTCCGGCCACCCGGGCGAGTGCTTAGAAGCACTCCTTGACGCCCTTGTGCAGCTTCAGGCTCAGGTTGCTGAGCTTGAAGGTGCCGGCGGTGGTTGCCCACGCCGTCTGCTCCACGTTGGTCAGCGTGGCCGTCTCGGCACGCTGCGCGAAGCCGTTCGGGTTGACGGCCTTCTCGGTGCCGGACTGGATACCGGGCTTACCGACCGAACCGGCGGCGACGCCGATGTCGATCTTCTCGAAGTACGCGTCCGCGTCGAGCTGAGCGACGTCGAGGTACAGGTTGGTCGCCTCGACGGGCCTCTTCGGGTCGGTACCCGCCTTCAGCTCCAGGCTGACGCTGCCGAGACCGAACGGCAGGTCAGGCGTGACCACCGACTGGCACATGTTGGTGATCGTGGCGCTGCTGAAGCCGGAAACGGCGACCGGGTGAGCAGCGTCGTTGCCCTTGAGGTCCTTGCCGACAGCGACGCTGCCGTACTGGACGAAGTCATGACCGACGAGCTTGTCGGTGCGGACCTTGAAGCTCTGGCCGGAGACGCTGAAAGACGCGGCGAGTGCGCCCTGCGCCAGGCCGACGCCGACCGCTGCGGTCGCGACGACGCTCGGCACCATGACCAGAGCGAAACGCTTCCATCTGGTACCACCGCGAACCTGCGAACTCATAAATTTCCTCCTTCTCGGACGTACATCTCCGGTACGGGCATCGTGCCCGCCCTGGGATGGGAGAAGTGCTACGTCCTCGGGAAGGAGAGCGCCCGGACCGGAGGCGCGTACCGCATCCGAATCACCGGCGATCACCCCCGAGCGACAACCACTGGCCGCGCGTCTGCGCGGCCGGTTCGGACAGGCCCTGCCCAGGGGCAGGAACCCCCCTGTCCGCGATCGGCGCCACTGCCGCCGACCACCCGGTGGGGACCCAACAGACCCACCTGCGCCGACTGGTTGTCGGGCTGGCGGGTATTGGACCGAGCGTGGCCGATCGTGGTGCATTCGCGGCCGTGACACAAGGGGGGTCGTTACTGACTAGTAACGACCAGATAACCAGGACACGACAGGGGGGTATCGTCCGGCCACACAGGGTGGCACCGAAGGGACGTACGAACGGCGGGATTACAGCCCTAAACCGGACAGACCCCTGGAGGTGATTTACTGCGAGTAACAGTACGTACTTTTATCAAGTTTTGGTAAAGCGGATGCGTTACTTGTCGTTCGCCCCTGAAAACGGCCGTGGCGCCCCGAGGGCTCCACGGCCGTGTTGTCACATCAGAACAAGACGCGCGCCAGGGCGGTCCGGGCCGCCGCGACCCGGGGATCGTCGGGGCCGATCACCTCGAAAAGCTCCAGCAGCCGCACCCGCACGGCGTCGCGGTCGTCGCCGAAATTGCGGCGGACCGTCTCGACGAGCCGCCCGAAGGCGTCCTCCACATGGCCGCCCACGAGATCCAGGTCGGCGGCGGCCATCTGCGCCACCGGCGAGACCGGATTCTCCGCGGCCTCCTTGCGCACCTGCTGCGGGTCCATGCCCGCGACGCGGCCCAGCAGTTCGGCCTGGGCGAGGCCCAGCTTCGCCTCGGTGTTGACCGGGTCGTCGGCCAGGACGCTCTTGTACGCCTGGATCGCACCGGCGAAGTCGTTGGCGTCCAGCGCCTGCGCGGCGGCCTCCAGCTGCGCGTCGTACGGCCCGGCGGGCACCTCGACGGGGGCGCTCTCCCCGTCCCCGGCTCCGGCGTCCGGGTCGACGACGATCCCGGTGAGACCGAAACGCTCCTCGCCGACCTGGATCAGCTGGTCGAGCGTCTGGCGGATCTGGCTCTCGGGGGCCGCGCCCTGGAAGAGCGGGAGGGCCTGTCCGGCCACCACCGCGAAGACCGCCGGGATGCCCTGGATCCCGAACTGCTGCATCAGCATCTGGTTTGCGTCGACATCGACCTTGGCCAGCAGGAAGCGGCCGTTGTACTCGGCGGCGAGTCGCTCCAGGAGCGGGCCGAGCTGCTTGCACGGCTCGCACCACTCGGCCCAGAAGTCGATGACGACGGGGACTTCGGCGGAGCGCTGGAGGACGTCGGTCTCGAAGCCCGCCTCGTCGACGTCGATCACCAGGGAGGCGGGTGCCACGGCACCGCCGCCCCCTTGGCGTGCGGACTCCGCGCGGGCCTGCTCGGCCTTCGCCTTGGCGTCGTTGGCCGCCTTCACAGCGGCGAGGTCGACGACGCCGCTCATGGACATGTTCCTAGGCTGCATACGTACATCCTCCCCCCTGTGCGCACTGTTCCGGAAAGCGATCCGCGAACCGCCTCCGTCCACAGCCACGCCGGTGTGCGTGGCGCGCGGACGGAAACGGTCCCGAGGCCCTGAAAAACCCCGTGTTCGGTGCCGGGTCCCCACCCGGCGCCTGTGGCTGTCGATCGGTCGTGGCGCCACGACGGACGGACCGTCGCTTCTTACGCTACGACCCGTAGCGTAACTGTCCGGCCCCCCTGCGGGGCAAGAGCGCGCGGTGATCTGTCTCACGGGCTCCGGGGCCGGTCAGCAGTACTTACCGGCCGGTATGGTCGCCGCATGCTGAGCCGCAGCCCCACCGAACCCACCCGGTCCGGACGCCCCCGCAGTCCCGAGGCCGATGCCGCGATCCTGGAGGCGACCCGCGCGTCTCTGGTCGACCTCGGCTGGTCGAAGCTGACGATGGGCGATGTGGCGACACGGGCGGGGGTCGCCAAGACGACTCTCTACCGCCGCTGGGCCGGCAAGAACGAGCTGGTCGTGGACGCCGTGGCCGTCCTCTTCGACGAGCTGGAGCTGCCCGACCTCGGCAGCCTTCCGGCCGATGTGGAGGCCGTCGTCCTCCAGTTCGCGGCCCTGCTGGAGCGCCCGGAGACCAAGACGGCGCTGATGGCGGTGGTGGCCGAGTCGACGCGGGACGAGGCACTGCGGGACCGTATACGGGATTCGATCGTGACCCGGCAGAAGCACCTCGTCCTGCTGGGGCGGGAGCGTGCGCAGCGGCGCGGCGAACTTCCCACCGAGCCGGACGCGGTGGTGGCGGCCCGGACCGCCGACCTGATCTTCGATGTGATCGCCGGTGCCGTGGTGCACCGGACGCTGGTGAGCGCCGAGCCCGTCGACTCCGACTGGGCCCGGCGCTTCACCGTGCTGCTGCTCTCGGGGCTGGGCGCCGCGGCGACGGAGCAGCGGCCCGAGGCCTGAGGGCCCCGGCCACCGGGGAACGAGCCGCCACGGACCGGGCCGTCGTCAGAAGCCCGGAGGCTCCGTGTAGACGCCCCACTCGTCGCGCAGGACCCCGCAGATCTCGCCGAGCGTCGCCTCCGCCCGTACGGCCTCCAGCATCGGCCCGATCATGTTCGAGCCGTCGCGCGCCGCGGCCAGCATGGCGTCCAGCGCGCCACGGACCTTCGCGTCCTCACGGCCCTCCTTGCGCCCGGCGAGCACGCGCACCTGCTCGCGCTCGACCTCGTGGCTGACCCTCAGGATCTCCAGGTCGCCGGTGACGGAGCCGTGGTGGACGTTGACGCCGACGACCCGCTTCTCCCCCTTCTCCAGCGACTGCTGGTAACGGAAGGCGGATTCGGCGGTCTCGCCGGTGAACCAGCCGTCCTCGATGCCGCGCAGGATGCCGGAGGTCATCGGCCCGATGGGGTGCTTGCCGTCCGGGTGCGCCCGGGTGCCGCGTTCCTTGATCTGCTCGAAGATCTTCTCGGCGTCGGCCTCGATGCGGTCGGTGAGCTGCTCGACGTACCACGAACCGCCCAGCGGGTCGGCGACGTTGGCGACGCCGGTCTCCTCCATCAGCACCTGCTGGGTGCGCAGCGCGATCTCGGCGGCCTGCTCCGAGGGGAGGGCGAGCGTCTCGTCCAGGGCGTTGGTGTGCAGGGAGTTGGTGCCGCCTAGGACGGCGGACAGTGCCTCCACCGCCGTGCGTACGACGTTGTTGTACGGCTGCTGGGCGGTGAGCGAGACACCCGCGGTCTGGGTGTGGAAGCGGAGCCACTGCGCCTTGTCGGTCTGCGCGTTGTAGGTCTCCTTCATCCAGCGGGCCCAGATCCGGCGGGCGGCGCGGAACTTGGCGATCTCCTCGAAGAAGTCGAGGTGCGCGTCGAAGAAGAAGGAGAGCCCGGGAGCGAAGACGTCCACGTCCAGGCCGCGGGAGAGGCCGAGCTCCACGTACCCGAAGCCGTCGGCGAGGGTGTACGCGAGTTCCTGCGCGGCCGTGGCCCCTGCCTCGCGGATGTGGTAGCCGGAGACCGAGAGCGGCTTGTAGGCCGGGATGTCGCGGGCGCAGTGCTCCATCAGGTCGCCGATGAGGCGCAGGTGGGGCTCGGGCTGGAAGAGCCACTCCTTCTGCGCGATGTACTCCTTGAAGATGTCGGTCTGGAGCGTGCCGTTGAGCACGGCCGGGTCGACTCCCTGACGCTCCGCGGCGACCAGGTACATGCAGAAGACGGGGACGGCGGGCCCACTGATCGTCATCGAGGTGGTGACGTCGCCGAGCGGGATGTCCTGGAACAGGACCTCCATGTCGGCGGCGGAGTCGATGGCGACGCCGCAGTGGCCGACCTCGCCGAGCGAGCGGGCGTCGTCGGAGTCCCGCCCCATCAGGGTCGGCATGTCGAAGGCGACACTGAGTCCGCCGCCGCCGTTGGCCAGGATGGACTTGTACCGCTCATTGGTCTGCTCGGCGTTGCCGAAGCCGGCGAACTGGCGGATCGTCCAGGTGCGGCCCCGGTAGCCGGTGGGGTGGAGTCCCCGGGTGAAGGGGTACTCGCCGGGCCAGCCGATCCGTTCGAATCCCTCGTACGTGTCGCCGGGGCGGGGCCCGTACACGGGCTCCACGGGGTCACCGGAGAGCGTGGTGAAGTCCGCGTCGCGCTTGCGGGCCTTGTCGTAACGGGCCTGCCAGCGGCGGCGGCCTTCCTCGATCGCGTGAGCGTCCATGGATCAAATTTACTAGGACGTCCTAGTAAATGTCGACGGCAAACCGCCCGGCGCTTCGCGCGGGGCGGTTCGGTCCTGCGGAACGGAGGTGCGGATCAGGCCTTGACGGCCTGCGCGGAGCCGTCGGCGATCAGCGGCTCGACCTCCTGGACCACCTTGCGCTCGACGAAGAACGCGGCGGTCGGGATCGTGCCGGAGACCAGCACCCAGAGCAGCTTGCCGATCGGCCACTTCGCCTTGGAGCCGAGGTCGAAGGCGAAGATCAGGTAGATGATGTACAGGACACCGTGGACCTGCGAGACGACGAGCGTCAGACCCTCACCGGTGTCGAAGCCGTACTTGAAGATCATGCAGACGCACAGGATCAACAGCATGACGGCGGTGACGTAGGCCATCACCCGGTAGCGGGTCAGCACACTGCGTTTCATGGCATCGAGCGTAACCGGACGCCCGGGGCGATCTTGCGGCGCCCCGGTCCTCGCCGGGAGCCCCGGTGCGGCGCTCGTCAGCGCTTGTCCTCGAAGTCCTGGGCGGCCACGCGCAGCGGCCGGAGCATCGCGAAGATCTCGGCGCACTCCTCGTCGTCGTACACACCGAGCCCGAAGTCCATCGCCATCAGGTCCTGACTGGCCGCCTCGACGACCTCACGGCCCTTGTCGGTGATGGAGGCCAAGGTTCCGCGCCCGTCGTTGGGGTTGGGGCGCTTGTCCACCAGTCCCGAGCGCACCAGCCGGTCGACGGTGTTCGTCACCGAGGTGGGGTGCACCATCAGACGCTCACCGATCTTGGACATCGGCAGCTCACCGGCCTGCGAGAAGGTGAGCAGGACGAGTGCCTCGTAGCGGGCGAAGGTCAGCCCGTACGGTTTGACCGCCGCGTCCACCTCGGCGAGCAGGATCTGCTGCGCACGCATGATCGACGTGATCGCGCCCATGGAGGGCACCGGCCCCCAGCGCCGGTGCCAGAGTTCATCGGCGCGGGCGATGGGATCGAAGGGGAGGCTGAGCGGCTTCGGCACGGCACGACCTTACCCACTGGTCACTTGGCGGTCAGCCCTGTCTCGCACTTCGGTACCGGACACGCGTTCTATGCACCTCCAGGATCAACAGGAGCGTGCATACCGTGCCCACCGCTCCCGAGCACGCGACCACCTGATGCACCGGGAAGAACTCCGCGGCCAGTCCCGCGAGGGCCATGCCGAGTCCCTGGACCGTCATCAGGCCGGCGGTCAGGAGGGTCATGGCCCGGCCCCGGAGATGCTCGGGGACCGCCTCGACGAACCACTGGTCGAGCCCGATGATGTACGCCGCACCGGCCCCTGCGAGCACGAGGGCGGCCACGGTCAGGGCCATGCCCGGGCGGAACGCGTACAGCACCAGGGGCAGCAGACCGAGGGCGGCGGCCGGCAGCACGATGCGGGAGCGGGCACGGGGGCCGAGGGCGGTTCCCACGTACAGCTCGGTACCGATGTGGCCGACGGCCATCGAGCACATCAGCAGCCCGAGGGCGGCGGGACCGGCGCCGATCGCGTCCACGTACGGCGCGGCCAGGGCTTCCGGGGCCACCACGAAGAAGGCAGGCACCCAGAAGAGCAGGAGCAGCCCCCGGATCCGGCGGTCGCCGAGGACGGCCCGGGCCCCGGCGAGCGACTCCGCGAGCAGCGCGCCTCCGGCGTCCCCTCCCGTGCGGGCGGGCCGGTCCCTGGTGCCGAGGCGCAGCAGCGCCGCGGAGCAGAGGAACGTCACGACGGTGACCGTGATCGCCCCGCGCGGGGACAGCACGGTGAGCAGCACCCCGCCCGCGCCGAAGCCGACGAGCATGGCGCTCTGCGAGACCAGGCGCAGCAGCGAGCGTCCGAGGACGTAGAGGTCACCCTCACCCAGGATGTCGGTGAGGGCCGCCGTCCGTGTCCCGGTGAAGACCGGGGCCACCGCGGCCACGGCACAGCGCAGGGCGAGGAGCGCGACGACGGGAGTGCCGGGGAGCACCATCACGGCCACGCAGCCGGCGCAGATCAGGTCGCAGGTGACGAGGACGCGGCGTGCGGGGTACCGGTCGGCGACTCCGGCGAAGAGCGTGCCGCCGACGACGTACGGGAGGAAGCCGAGCGCGAACGTGAGGGCGGACAGCAGGGGTGAGCCGGTGAGGTCGTAGACGAGCACGGTGAGCGCCAGCTCGCTGACGACCACACCGAGGAGGGAGAGCAGGTGCGCGGCGAAGACCGCCCGGAACTCCCGCACGGCGAACACGGCCCGGTAGCCCCCGGCTCCGGTGTCCGCCCCCGGAACGGAGCCCGGGTCGGACGAGGAGGACCGTTCCGGGGGCAGGGCCGAGGACAGCGCCTCTGCGGCGGGCTCTTCGCGGGGTGTACCCGCCGGGGCGGTGGTGTCTTTCGGCATGGACGCAGCTTGGAGGAGAGGTCCGGCCCTTCCGTAGACTTTCGGCTCACGCCGAAACTTGAGTGGGGCCCATGCCGTTCCATCTGCACTTCGACGAGAGCGACCTGCTCCGCTGCCGCTTCGCGCTCTCACCGCTCTGGGAGACGCAGGAGGCCGTACGCACACTCCACCGCCCCTCCCGGCACGGCTACCACCTGCCCTGGCTCCGCCGGGTCAGGGAGGGCGCCGCGGGGCTGGATCTCACGCCGCTGTGGCTGCTGATGCCTGACGCCGGCCACAATCCGGACTTCATCTGTCCGCCGCCGCTCGGACCGCTCGCCACCTTCGAGGAGGAGATCGCGGCCGTACGCGCGACGGATCCGGGGACCGCCCGCGACGACATGGCGCTCGCGCTCGCCGACACCCCCGGCGGCCTGCGGTCCCCCGCCGGACAGCGGATGCTGGCCGACCCGGCACGGACGGTCCAGGAGCTCGCGGACCTCCTGGAGCGGGCGTGGCGGGTGATGGTCGAGCCCCACTGGCCCCGGCTGCGCGCCCTGCTGGAGGCGGATGTCGCCTACCACTCGCGCCGCCTGGCCGAGGTCGGTTTCGAGGGGCTGCTCCGCGAGGTCAGTCCGCAGCTGCGCTGGGCGGACTCGACCCTGACGGTGGTCGGCACCAGAGGGAACCACAGCCGGGTCCTGGGCGGGCAGGGGCTCGTCCTGATGCCCAGCGTCTTCGTGTGGCCCGATGTGGTCGGCGGCCACGAGCCCCCCTGGCAGCCTGCCGTGATCTACCCCGCGCGTGGCATCGGCGGTCTGTGGACGGAGTCCGCCGACCGGACGCCGGACACGCTCGCCCGGCTCCTGGGAAGGGCACGCGCCGACGTGCTGTGCGCCCTCGCCGAACCGGCCGGGACGAGCGCGCTGGCGCACCGGCTCGCGCTCGCCCCGTCCTCCGTGTCCGCCCATCTGTCGGTGCTGCGCGCGGCGGGCCTGCTCACCTCGCGGCGCTACGGTCACCAGGTGCTGTACGAGCGCACCCCGCTGGGCATCACGCTGGCGGCGCAGGAGTTCTGAGAGCGGGACCGTCACCGGCGCGGGCGCGTGGATCAGTTTCCTCCCGCGGGAGTGCTCGCGGGAGCGGCGGTGGCCAGTGCGGGCTCCGCCTCCGGGACGGGACGCGCCGTACGGGACCGGTCGAGCGCGCCCCGGGTCCTGCGTTCACGCAGCAGCGCGAGGGACCACGGCACGAGGGGCACGAGAGCGGTCACCAGGGCGAGCACCGCCCAGGCGCGCGACTGCGTGTGGGTGAGGACCAGCACACAGCTCAGCACGCCGAACAGACAGGTGACAGCCTCCACGGGGCGGCGGACGAGCGTCAGCGTGTAGCCGAGGAGCCGTCCGGGCGGCACCCGGAACAGCGCCTTCCCGTACTGCCGCAGCAGCGTCCCGTACGCCCCCCGGGGCCGGCGCGGCCGCTGGGCGGACAAGTCCTCCCAGGAGACGGGCCGCTCCCCGGTGGCCCGTACGTCCGCGGTGTGGACGGAGCGCCAGTACCGTCCGGTCAGCGGGTTGCGCAGGCGGTGGATCTCGAACCCGGTGGCCATGGCCCCGGTGACGGAGTCGTGGAAGCCTCCGGCCTGGCGCAGTGCCGCGACGCGCACGACCTTGTCGGTGCCGTCGAACAGGGGCGCCCCGTAGCGGTTGCCCGCCCGCTGCACCAGCGCGTGGAAGAGCGGCTGCGAGGACCCGGCGGCCGGCGTCCCGCTCCCGTGGAGCCGCGGGCCGACGGCGAAGGCGATGTCCGGGTCCCGGAAGTAGCCGGTCATCCGCTCCAGGGAGCCCGGCCGCGGGACGTGGCCGGTGCCCACCGACGCGACGAGGTCGTAGGCGTGGCCGTGCTTGGCGAGCCAGGCGTTGACGTTTCCGTGCTTCGTCCCGGCCTTGTGCGGGCCCGTCTCCTGGTTCCACTCGGGCACCCCGAGGCGGGTGAAGTGGTGCACGCCGAGCTCGGCGCAGAGCATCCGGGCCTCCGGGTCGTCACCCTCGTCGAGCAGCCAGACGTCCAGCGGTCCGGGATGCCGCATCTTCACGGCGCCCTCCAGGGTGGCCCGCACCGTGGAGAGGGGCTCCCTGCCCGGCGCGTACGTGGTGAGGAAGGCCAGGGCGGTGCCGGGCTCCGGCGTCACGGGGACCGGGTCCCTGGCCACCGACAGGGCGTACGCCACGGCGACCACGTTGGCCAGCACGAACAGCTCGATCAGGCCGACGGACACCAGCGTCAGGGAGTCGGCGAGCACCAGCCATCTCCGGCCGGTCCCGCCCTGGGTCCAGTGCGTGGGCCACAGCACGTGGAGCAGCAGCAGTCCGGTGACCGCGGGGACGAGCGGCATCAGGAGGGCGGCGCTTATTCGATGCCTCCGGGTGCGCGGGAGCCCGCGGTACCGCACCCGGTACCCCGTCGCGGGCGGCTCCGCGAGCGGACCCTCGTGGCGGCCGCAGCCGTCGTGATCGTGACCCTCCGACGACATCAGGCCTCCCATGGTCGAATATGCCGTATCCCTACAGAAAGGGAGATATGACAATGTGTCGACCCGGCAGGTCCGAGAGAGGGGTTTTCTTCGCCCGAACGGGAAGAGCCCCCGGTGCCGGGGGCTCTTCGTGTGCGGCTCTCTACGCCAGGGCGGGGCGTCAGGGCGGGGCGTCAGCCCGCCAGGTGCCGCTCCACCGTCTCGACCTTGGAGGTCAGACCGTCGGTGACGCCCGGCCGGATATCGGCCTTGAGCACCAGGGAGACGCGGCCGGCACGGGCCTCGACCGCCGCGACGGCGCGCTTGACGACGTCCATGACCTCGTCCCACTCACCCTCGATCGAGGTGAACATCGCGTCCGTGCGGTTGGGCAGCCCGGATTCCCGGACGACACGGACGGCGTCGGCGACGTACTCGCCGACGTCCTCGCCGACTCCCAGAGGGCTGACGGAGAAGGCGACGATCATGCGCTGACCGTCCCCTCGGCGCGGGCGCGGGCGGCGATGACGCCGTCGGCCTCGTACTTCTTGAGCAGCTTCTCGCCGTAGAGCCCGCCGAACGGCACGACCGCGAGGAGGAAGAACAGGCCGACGCGCTTGAGGGGCCACTTGGCCTTGACCCACACGTCCACGAGGAAGATCACGTAGATCGTGAAGAGGATGCCGTGCAGCGCGCCGAGGGGCGGCATCAGGAAGTCGATGTCCGAGACCCGCATGAGCAGCGAGCCGAAGATCAGCAGCGCCGGGAAGGACAGCGCCTCGGGAAGCGAGATGAGGCGCAGCCGGTGCAGGGCGGAAGCGGTCTTGATGTCCACGAGGGCACCTTCGGTGGGAGGGGCGTGTCGGCTTGTGAACGCAGGCACAAGCACAGCCATTGTGGCATCGCTCCCGGCCCCCCGGAGCGGGGGGTCCGTGTCCGGCTCCCGCGGCGCGTATCGGCGCATATCAGGGTCACGTAGGGGTCGGGATCGGCCACCGGGCCCTGTCCGCCGGACTCGCCTGCGGCTAACGTCGCACCGTGGCGATGTTCCGACTCCAAGGCAGCAAGACGCTCGCCGTCGACCTGACAGGCGATGCAGTCAAGGCGAAGAACGGCTCGATGGTCGCGTACGACGGCCAGATGGCGTTCAAGAAGATGTCGGGCGGCGGTGAGGGCCTCCGCGGCATGGTGACCCGCCGGCTGACCGGCGAGCAGATGGTGATGATGGAGGTGAGGGGGCAGGGCACCTGCTATTTCGCCGACCGGGCGAGCGAGATCAACCTCGTCTCGCTGCACGGCGAGACCCTGTACGTCGAGGCCAGCAATCTGCTGGCCACAGACGCCGGACTGCGTACCGGCACCTCCTTCACGGGCCTCCGTGGCGGGGCGAGCGGCAACGGCCTGTTCACCACGACCGTCGAGGGCACCGGCCAGGCGGCGATCATGTCGGACGGCTCCGCCGTGGTGCTGCGGGTGACACCCCAGTACCCGCTGAACGTCGACCCCGGCGCCTACATCGCCCACCAGGGCAGACTCCAGCAGCACTTCCAGTCCGGGGTGAACTTCCGGACGCTCATGGGTGAGGGCTCCGGTGAGTCCTTCCAGATCCGTTTCGAGGGCGACGGACTCGTCTACGTGCAGCCCAGCGAGCGGAACACCGTCGGGGGCGATGTCTGATGCCGTTCCGTGAGGTCAACTCGAAGATGGTCGAGGCCGTGGTGGGGCCCGGCCAGAAGATGTACAGCCAGCGCGGCGCCATGCTCGCGTACCGGGGCGACGTCTCGTTCACCCCGAACATCCAGGGCGGACAGGGCGGCCTCGGGTCGATGATCGGCCGGCGGGTGGCGAACGAGGCGACCCCCCTGATGACGGTCGAGGGCAGCGGCACGGTGATGTTCGGCCACGGGGGCCACCACATCCAGGTGATCAATCTGGCCGGCGACACCCTCTACGTGGAGGCCGACCGGCTGCTCGCCTTCGACGGGACGCTCCAGCAGGGCACCATGTTCATGGGCTCGCAGGGCGGGGTGATGGGCATGGTGCGCGGCCAGGTGACCGGGCAGGGCCTGTTCACGACGACGCTCAAGGGCCACGGCGCGGTCGCCGTGATGGCGCACGGCGGGGTGATCGAGCTGCCGATCACGCCGGGGAGGCCGGTGCACGTGGACCCGCAGGCCTATGTCGCCCACCACGGGGACGTGACCAACAAGCTGTCCACCGCGCTCGGCTGGCGCGACATGGTGGGGCGCGGTTCCGGTGAGGCGTTCCAGCTGGAGCTCAGCGGCAACGGAGCGGTGTACGTCCAGGCGTCGGAGGAGAAGCTGTGAGCACGCCGGTGATTTTCGACCCGATGACGCTGCCGACGGACGACAACGTCAACGCGTACACCTTCTGCGTCGAGCTCAAGGGGAGCCAGTGGTTCCTGCAGAAGGGCAAGATGATCGCCTACTACGGGCAGATCGAGTTCAACGGCATCGGGCACGGGCGCTTCGAGCGGCTGATCCGTACGAGCTTCCACTCCCCGCTGCACGCGAGCGACTGGGTGGTGGCCGAGGGGAGCGGCAAGATGCTGCTGGCGGACCGGGCCTTCGACGTGAACTCCTTCGACCTGGAGAACGGCAATCTGACGATCCGGTCCGGCAATCTGCTGGCGTACCAGCCGACCCTGGCGCTGAAGCAGTCGATCGTGCCGGGCTTCCTGACCCTGATCGGGACGGGGAAGTTCGTCGCCGCGTCCAACGGCCCGGTGGTCTTCATGGAGCCGCCGCTGCGGGTGGACCCGCAGGCGCTGGTGGGGTGGGCGGACTGCCCTTCACCGTGCCACCACTACGACCACGGCTACATGACGGGCGTGATGGGCGGACTGCGCTCGCTGACCGGGATCGGCGGCACGTCGGGCGAGGAGCACCAGTTCGAGTTCGTCGGGGCGGGCACGGTGCTGCTCCAGTCGACCGAGGTGCTGATGCCCGAACAGGCGACCGGCGCCGTCCCGCACGAGCCGGGCGTGCCGGGCGGCGGACCGGGGGGCGGTCAACACGGCTCCACACCCCGCATGCCCGGTCAGCTGGGGGACCTCCAGCGTCGCTTCGGGCTGTGAACGGTAGTCTGCGGAGTGTGATGCCCGGTGCCTACGTGCGCCGAGTCACACCCCCCAGATTCGTCCGGCTTTCAACCTCTTAGGTAGAATCCATACATGGAGATGACCGAAACGGCCACTCGCTGGCTGAACGATGCGGAGCAGTGCGCCTGGCGTACCCACCTGGACGTCAGCAGGCTGCTGACGCATCAGCTGGAGAAAGACCTCCAGCCGTTCGGCCTGACCATGAACGACTACGAGATCCTGGTCAATCTGTCGGAGTCGGAGGACCAGCGGCTACGGATGAGCGATCTCGCCGCGGCCACCCTTCAGTCCAAGAGCAGGCTGTCCCACCAGATCACCCGCATGGAGAACGCCGGTCTGGTGCGGCGCGAGCACTGCGAGTCGGACCGGCGGGGGCTGTTCGCGGTCCTCACGGACCTCGGCGGCGAGACGATGCGGAAGGTCGCACCGCACCATGTCGAGTCGGTGCGCAGGCACTTCATGGACCTGCTGTCCCCCGACGAGCTCACCGGACTGCACGCGGCCCTGACCCCGATCGCGGAGCATCTGCGCGGCCGGCGCGGCAAGCCGTAGCGGGCACGGCTCTCAGGCGTCGGCGGCCGGCCCTTCCCGCCCGGCACGGGGCGGCCCCGGCAGCCGCAGGGTGAACCGCGCGCCGCCGCCCGGTGCCGCGCCCACCGTGAGCGTGCCTCCGTGCCGGGAGGCCACATCACGGGCGATCGCCAGGCCGAGCCCGGCCCCGCCGTCGTCACGGCCGCGGGCGTCGTCCAGACGGACGAAACGCTCGAAGATCCGGTCCCGTTCGCCCTCGGGCACGCCCGCGCCGTCGTCGGTGACCTCGACGAGCACATCGCCCCGGTCGGCCCTCACCGAGACCGCCACCGCTCGCTCCGCGTGCCGCTCGGCGTTGTCCAGCAGATTGCCGACCACCCGGGCCAACTGCCCGCGCGAGCCGGTGACTTCGAGCAGCCCGGCGTCTGCCACGGACACCTCGGGCGGGATCCGGTCCGCCGCGCGCTGGGAGACCTCCTCGCGGACCAGCGCGCCCAGGTCGACCGCCGCGCGCCCCGGCCGCTCCCCCGCGTCCAGCCGGGCGAGCAGCAGCAGGTCGGCGGCCAGCACCTGGAGCCGTACGGTGTCGGCGACCGCGCCGGGCACGTCCAGCAGCTCCGGGTGCGCCGCCCCCACCTCCAGCTGGGTGCGGAGCGAGGCGATCGGGCTGCGCAGCTCGTGCGAGGCGTCGGCGACGAAGCGCCGCTGCCGGTCGACCGACGCCTCCAGCACGGTCAGGGTCTCGTTGGTCGTGCGGGCCAGCCGGGCGACCTCGTCCCGCGACTCCGGCTCGGGAACGCGGCGGCCCAGGTCCTCGGAGGCGGTGATCGCGGCCAGCTCCCGCCGGATGCCCTCGACCGGACGCAGCGCGCGCCGGGTCACCAGCCAGGTCACTCCGGCGACGACCAGCAGCATGACGGGCAGCCCGGTCAGCATGGAGTTGCGCACGGTGTTCACGGCCTCCTGCTCGGCCGCGAGCGGGGCGCCCGCGTGGACGGTCAGGGTGACGTCCTTGTCCGTGGTCAACTCGACGGCGGCGAAGCGGTAGTCCGCCGTCTCGCCGTCGACGGTGGCGGTGCCGTTCGTGAAGTCCGGCGAATCGGAGGACACCTCACCGCGGCCCGGGTCGCTCCCGTCGTCGTCATCGTCGTCATCGTCGTCGCCCGGGCTCGGGACCGGCGCCGACGGCACCGGCTCGACCTGTGCCGTGCCCGTCCCCGAAATCGCCTCCAGGTCCTTCGAGACGGCCACCACGCGCCCCTCCTCGTCGGTCACCTGGACGGGGTGGGTGTCCTCGTCGCCCAGCTCCAGCTCCGCGTACGTCGCGCCCAGGGCCAGGTCCCCGGCCACCTCGCGCGCGGCGACCTCGGCCTCCAGGCCCGCCCGGTCCGTCAGGTTGCCGCGCAGCACCATCAGGACGGCGAGCCCCGCGACGGTCAGAGCGACGGCCACGACCAGGGTGGCGCCCAGGGCGGCCTTGGCCCGTACGGACCTCACAGCGCCTCCAGCCGGTAGCCCGCGCCCCGTACCGTACGGATCGACGCGGCGCCGAGTTTGCGGCGCAGGGTGCTGATGTAGACCTCGACGATGTTCGGGTCGCCGTCGTACGCGAAGTCCCAGACGTGCTCCAGGATGTCCGCCTTGCTGACCACCTCGCCCGCCCTCAGCACGAGCTGTTCCAGGACGGCGAACTCCTTGGCGGTGAGGATGATTTCGTCCTCTCCCCGGTGGACCCGCCGGGCGGCGGTGTCCATCCGCAGCGTGCCGGCGGTCAGCACGGGCGAGGCCGAGCCGCCGCGCCGGCGCAGCAGCGCCCTGATCCGGGCGACGAGCACGACGTACGAGAACGGCTTGGTCAGGTAGTCGTCGGCGCCCGTGTCGAGGCCCTCCGCCTCGTCGTACTCCCCGTCCTTCGCGGTCAGCATCAGGATCGGCGTCTCGTGCCCGGCGGCGCGCAGGGCGGCGCAGATCCGGTAGCCGTTCATCCCGGGCAGCATGATGTCGAGGACCACGAGGTCGTGGACACCCTGGCCGGCCAGGTGCAGGCCCTCCAGGCCGTCGTGCACGACATCGACGGCGAAGCCCTCGGCGGTGAGTCCCCTCGCGAGGGACGTCGCGAGCCGCTTCTCGTCCTCCACGATCAACAGGCGCATGGGGAAAGCTTCCCAAACCGAACCTGAAGACGCCTTCAGGTGGCTTCAGCCTGCGTTCAGCATCGCCGGGCCAGTGTGGTTCCCGTCGCACCACACATCCCATCGGGGAGGAACCCACCATGAAGCGCAACATCGCCATCGCCGCCGTCACCGCGGCCGTACTCGTCGGCGGCGGGCTCGCCACGACCGCCGCCTTCGCGGACTCCGACAGCGGCGGGAAGGACGATCGGACGGCCGCCGCGGACCGGGCGGCCGGGAACACCGGAGACGCGGGGGACACAGCGACCGCCGGGAACACCGGGACGAACGGGCGCGTCACCGTCGACGAGGCCGTCGGCGCCGCGCTGAAGACCGTCCCCGGCACGGTCACCGAGGCCGAGCGGGACGATGACGACGACGACGGCGCCCGTACCGTCTGGGAGCTCGATGTGTACGGCTCCGACAAGGTCTGGCACGACGTGACGGTGGACGCGTCGAGCGGCAAGGTGCTGTCCGACCGCGAGGACGACGACAACGACGACCGCGACAGGCACGCGCCCCGCTCCGCGGCAATCTCCCTGGACGCGGCTGTGAAGGCGGCGCTCGGCGCGCAGCCCGGCACGGTGACGTCGGTGGACCTGGACGACGACAGCGACGACGACAACAGCAGGCACGGTGCGCCGCACTGGGACGTCGACGTGACGGGCAAGGACGGCAAGCAGCACGAGCTGCACGTGGACGCGAAGAGCGGCAAGGCCACCGTGGACCACGACGACGATGACGACAACGACGGTGACGACGACTGATCCGTCCCCTCGGGCGACCTCCCGACTGAGGTCC
>NZ_JBHWZS010000111.1:0-25153 GCF_042728155.1 Streptomyces sp. NPDC060209 | reverse complement strand
CGCCGAGCCGGACGACGCCTCCGGGCCGGTTCCCTCGGTGCTCCTCGGCGGGGTGCCGCTGGACGAGCTGCCGCTCGACTCGGCACGGGCCTCCGTGCTCGTGCAGGACAAGGACCCGGTGCTGCTCTCCGGGACTCTGCGGGAACTGCTGGACGTCCCGTCCTCCGGCGGCGTGACGGCCGGGGACGCGCTCGCCGCCGCCCGGTGCGGTGACGTGCTGGACGCGCTGGCCCAGGCTTCCGTCGACGCGGACGGCGACCCGATGAACACCCGGATCACCGAGCGCGGCAGGTCGCTGTCCGGCGGTCAGCGCCAGCGGCTCGCGCTGGCCCGTTCGCTGGTCACCGACCCGGAGGCGCTCGTACTGGACGAGCCGACGTCCGCGGTCGACTCGCACACGGAGGCCAAGGTCGCCGCCGGTATCGAGCAACTGCGCCGGGGCCGTACGACGGTGGCGTTCGCCTCGTCGCCGCTGCTGCTGGACCTCGCCGACCGCGTCGTGTTCCTTCACGGGGGCACGGTGGTGGCGGCGGGCACGCACCGCGAACTGCTGCGGGACGACCCGCGGTACCGGGCGGTCGTGACCCGTGAGACCGAGGACGAGGACGCGGTGCCGGCCGCGCAGGACGGACTCACCGCGATCGACGGCCTCCGGCCGGCCCGGGCGGTCCAGGAAATCGAGGAGAGCGCATGATCGGCCTGGCACCACCGGAGTACGACCCGGCGGCACCGGTGTCGGCGACGACCCTGCCGGTCGGGACGCCGACGACGGTGCGGACGTACGTGCGCGCCCTGCTGCGGCGTCACCGCAGACCCTTCGCGCTTCTCATCGCGTTCAACGCGGTCGCGGTGATCGCGTCGATCACGGGCCCGTATCTCCTGGGCGGACTGGTCGAGGACCTCTCCAACGGGGTCACCGACCTCCATCTGGAGCGCACCGCCGCGGTGTTCGCGCTGGCGCTGGTCGTGCAGACCGTGTTCACGCGGACGATGCGGCTGCGCGGGGCCATGCTCGGGGAGGAGATGCTCGCCGACCTGCGTGAGGACTTCCTCGTACGGTCCGTCGGGCTGCCGCCCGGGGTCCTGGAGCGGGCCGGCACCGGGGATCTGCTGTCCAGGATCACGACGGACATCGACCGGCTGGCCAACGCGATGCGTGAGGCCGTGCCGCAGCTGGCGATCGGCGTGGTCTGGGCCGGGCTGCTGCTCGGGGCGCTGACCGTCACCGCCCCGCCGCTGGCACTCGCGGTGCTGATCGCGCTTCCGGTGCTGGTCGTCGGCTGCCGCTGGTACTTCCGGCGGGCGCCCTCCGCGTATCGCTCGGAGGCCGCCGGGTACGCGGCGGTCGCGGCCGCTCTCGCCGAGACCGTGGATGCCGGGCGGACCGTCGAGTCCCACCGGCTGGGGGCCCGCAGGGTCGCGCTGTCGGACCGGCGGGTCATGGAGTGGACGGCCTGGGAGCGGTACACCCTGTTCCTGCGTTCGGTGCTCTTCCCGGTCATCAACACCACGTACGTGACGATTCTCGGCGCGGTGCTGCTGCTCGGCGGCTGGTTCGTGATGGAGGACTGGATCACCGTCGGGCAGCTGACGACAGGGGCGCTGCTGGCGCAGATGATGGTGGACCCCATCGGTCTGATCCTGCGCTGGTACGACGAGTTGCAGGTCGCCCAGGTGTCCCTGGCCAGGCTCGTCGGCGTGCGGGAGATCGAGCCCGACGCGGGGGACGACCGCGTCGGCCCCGACGGCCGGGAGGTGAAGGCCGAGGAGGTGCACTTCGGCTACCGCGCGGGCGTCGACGTCCTTCACGAGGTGTCGCTGGACATCGCACCCGGCACGCGGCTGGCACTGGTCGGGCCGTCCGGTGCGGGGAAATCCACGCTGGGAAGGCTGCTGGCGGGGATCTACGCTCCCCGGGCGGGCTCGGTGTCACTCGGCGGCGCCGAGCTGTCGCGGATGACGGCGGAGCGGGTGCGGACGCATGTGGCTCTCGTCAACCAGGAGCACCACGTGTTCGTGGGCTCGCTGCGGGACAACCTCCTGCTCGCCCGTACGGACGCCGAGGACGCGGAGCTGTGGGCTTCGCTCGCCGCGGTGGACGCGGACGGCTGGGCGAAGGCCCTCGACGAAGGCCTGGACGCGGAGGTCGGCTCGGGCGGCCTGGCCCTCACCCCGGCGCAGGCGCAGCAGATCGCCCTGGCACGCCTCGTCCTGGCGGACCCGCACACGCTGGTCCTGGACGAGGCGACCTCGCTGCTCGACCCGCGGGCGGCCCGCCATCTGGAGCGCTCGCTGGCACGGGTGCTGGACGGCCGTACGGTCGTGGCGATCGCGCATCGGCTGCACACCGCGCACGACGCGGATGTGATCGCGGTGGTCGAGGACGGCCGGATCAGCGAACTGGGCAGCCACGACGAGCTGGTGGCCGCGGACGGCGCGTACGCGGCGCTGTGGCGCTCCTGGCACGGCTGAGCCGGGAGGGGCACGGACCTGGTCAGGGCGCAAGCCGGTCCAGGTCCGGGCCCGCCTCGCAGGTCGTCCGGCATGCGTGCGACTTCGCCGACGCCACCGCCCCGTGGCCGCCCAGCCGCAGAAGAGGCGAACTCCGCCCCCTCCGGTAAGGATGAGGGAGTGACTGGCCCCGGATACGGGGCAGGCGAGCGATGACCGCGTAAACCCGAGAAGGGACGCACACCGTGGCACGACCCAGGATTCTCGTTGTCGGCGCCGGCTTTGCCGGGGTCGAGTGCGTGCGCCGGCTGGAGCGCAGCCTCGCTCCCGGCGAAGCGGACATCGCGCTCGTCACCCCGTTCTCGTACCAGCTCTACCTGCCGTTGCTCCCCCAGGTCGCCTCCGGGGTGCTCACTCCCCAGTCGGTCGCCGTCTCCCTGCGCCGCAGCCGGCGCCACCGCACCCGGATCGTGCCCGGCGGGGCCATCGGAGTGGACACGAAGGCGAAGGTCTGTGTCGTCCGGAAGATCACCGACGAGATCGTCAACGAGCCGTACGACTACATCGTGCTGGCCGCCGGAAGCGTCACCCGCACCTTCGACATCCCTGGGCTGGTCGACAACGCCCGGGGCATGAAGACCCTGGCCGAGGCCGCCTACATCCGGGACCACGTCATCTCCCAGCTCGATCTGGCCGATGCCAGTCACGACGAGGAGGAGCGGGCGTCCCGGCTGCAGTTCGTGGTGGTGGGCGGCGGGTACGCAGGCACGGAGACGGCCGCGTGCCTGCAGCTGCTCACCAGCAACGCCGTCAAGCACTACCCCAGGCTGGACCCCAAGCTGATCAAGTGGCATCTGATCGACATCGCGCCGAAGCTGATGCCGGAGCTCGGCGACAAGCTCGGTCTCAGCGCCCTCGAGATCCTGCGCAAGCGCGGCATCGAGGTCTCGCTCGGTGTCTCCGTGGCCGAGGCGGGGCCGGACAAGGTGACCTTCACGGACGGGCGGGTGCTGCCCTGCCGCACGCTGATCTGGACCGCCGGAGTGGCGGCGAGTCCGCTCGTCGCCACTCTCGACGCCGAGACGGTACGCGGCCGCCTGGCCGTGACACCGGAGATGAGTCTGCCCGGCGTGGACGGCGTGTTCGCGCTCGGCGACGCGGCGGCGGTGCCGGACCTGGCCAAGGGCGACGGAGCGATCTGCCCGCCCACCGCTCAGCACGCCATGCGCCAGGGCCGAAAGCTGGCGGACAACATCATCGCGTCCCTGCGCGGTCGTCCGCTGCAGCCGTACGTCCACAAGGACCTCGGTCTGGTCGTGGACCTCGGCGGCCGCGACGCGGTCTCCAAGCCGCTGGGCATCGAGCTGAGGGGCCTGCCGGCCCAGGCCGCGGCGCGCGGCTACCACTGGGCGGCGCTGCGGACCAATGTCGCCAAGACCCGGGTCATGACCAACTGGCTGCTCAACGCGATCGCCGGTGACGATTTCGTACGCACGGGCTTCCAGGCCCGTAAGCAGGCCACCCTGCGCGACTTCGAGTACACCGACGCCTACCTCACGCCGGAGGAGATCCGCGCGCACACCGCGGGCGCGGACGCCCGCGGCTGAGCCGCCCGCACCGGCCCCCTCCCCCGGCCTCCGCCTCGCGGGCGGGGGCCGGTGTCATGCCCGGCGGGAGAGGACCGCGTCGACCGTGTCCGCCTCCTCGGCGCGCTTGTCCTCGCGGTAGCGCAGGACGCGGGCGAACCGCAGCGTGACGCCCGCCGGATAGCGGGTCGAGCTCTGGAGCCCGTCGTAGGCGATCTCGACGACGAGTTCAGGGCGCACCGTCACCACATGTCCGTCGTCGGCGGTGGCCAGCTCCCGGAGGCGTTCGGTCTGCCACAGGAGCATGGTGTCCGTGAGCCCCTTGAAGGTCTTGCCCAGCATCGCGAACGTGCCGTCCTCCCGGCGCGCCCCCAGATGCAGGTTGGAGAGCTTCCCGGTGCGTCTGCCGTGGCCCCATTCTGCGGCCAGCACGACCAGGTCCAGGGTGTGCACGGGCTTCACCTTCAGCCAGGAGGCGCCGCGCCTGCCCGCGCTGTAGGGCGCCGCCGTGCCCTTCACCACCACGCCCTCGTGTCCGCGGGCCAGGGTTTCCTCGGAGAAGGCCACGGCGGCCGCCCGCCGGCGCTCGTCCGCGGGGTACTCCACGGCGACGCGCCGTACGCGCATCTCCTCGGGGACCAGCGAGGCCAGATCCCGGTGGCGTTCGGAGAAGGGAAGGTCGAGGAGGTCACGTCCGTCCACGGACAGCACGTCGAAGAACACCGGGACCACCGGGACGGCATCCGCCGCGGTGGCGACGTCGCGCCGGGAGCCCACCCGGCCGGCGGTCTCCTGGAACGGTCTGGGCCTCCCGTCGGCCCCGAGGGCGATCGCCTCGCCGTCGAGAATGAACCGGTCGGCGTGAAAGCCGGTCACCGCCGCGGCGAGTTCGGGGAGCCGGTCGGTGATGTCGTCGAGCGCGCGGGTGTAGACGCGTACCTCCGGCCCGTCACGGTGCACCTGGACGCGGATGCCGTCCAGCTTCTCCTCGACGACACAGGGCCCCAGCCGGTCGATCGCCTCGGTGACCGAGCGGGCGGTGTGGGCGAGCATGGGCTGGACCGGCCGGCCGACGGTGAGCCGGAAGGACGCGAGGGCCCCGGGGCCCTCCGCGAGCAGCGTACGGGCGACGGGTCCGAGCGATCCGGCGAGCATGACGGCGCGCCGCACCTCGGCGGGCGGCGCTCCGGCGGCGTCCGCCAGGGCGTCGACAGCGACGGCGTCCAACGCTCCCTGGCGTACCTCTCCGGTGAGCAGTCCGCGCAGGAAGTACTGCTCGTCCGCGGTGGCGGCACCCAGCAGCCGCACCAGACGCTCCTTGCGGGCGGACTGCGAGCCCGGGCCGGCCAGGGCGCCGATCGCCGTCAGCTCCGCGTTCGTCTCCACCACGGTCAGCGTGGGCTCGTCGGCGGGCGTCACCGGAACGCGCAGGGTGCTCCATCCGATCCCGAGCCGCCCCTGCGGGAGGCGGCCGGCGAGATACGGGATGACGACCGGGACGTCTTCCGGCCCAGCCTCCCGGAAGAGCCCGGCCAGCAGGGCCTTCTTCCGGGTCCGGGCCGACGTCGCGGCGACCTCCAGGGACACGTGGGCGAGCCTGGCGAGCAGCATGCGGCCATGGTGCTACGGCCACGCGCTCGCCGCCCCCCGGGACGGCTCCCGGCCGTCAGATGACGTTGAGGGCAGCGGCGGCGCCCACTCCCCCGAGGATCATGAAGGCGGGCATCAGCACCTTGATCTCGACCCAGCTGCCGGCCCGGAAGCGCATGAACTTCGGGGGTCCGAGCGGGTACCAGCGCTTGCGGCCCATCGGTATGGGCCACAGGATCGGGCAGCCGGAGACCGTGAGCGCGTCACCGATGTCGTGGACGAGGGCTCCGAGCACGATGGGCAGTCCGAGCCACAGGTACTCCTGGCCGGGTGCGGCGAACAGCCAGTCGGAACCGTTGCCCGGCTGGTCCAGCACGCCCGCCAGGATCCACGCGCTGGTCGCACCGAGAAGCCAGACCAGGACGTCGCTGGACACGCGGGCCGCCCGCCACAGGAGCCCTTCGACGGCGAGCACGAGGTGGACGAAGAGGATGGCCAGGACCGCCCACCTGCCGCCGGTGATCGCCGCCACGGAGCAGCCCCCACCGATCAGCACCGCCCACAGCCAGGTGTGGGTGAGGGTGCGGTGGCCGCCGGTCCTGCGCGGGTCCCCGGCTCCCTTGGTCGCCTTGTAGACGGCGTAGGAGAGCTTGTCGACTATTTCGCAGAGCGCCTTCGAGACGGGACCGAAGGCACGCGAGATGGTGGCCGACTTGTGGTCGAGGTCCGGGGCCAGCGCCGCACCGGCGGTGATCAGGGCCCCGACGACCAGGACGGGCCAGGGCATCGTGTGACCTGCGGCCGCGGCCGCGGCACCCACCCCCAGCCAGGCCGCCGCCCCTGACAGAGAGTGTGCCGGTCCCATCATGGTTCTTCCCGCCCCCATCGTGATTCGGCCGTGCTTTCCGGCCGGGCCGCCATTGCCTGTGCGAGGCAGCCGAGTTGAGTGGGCAGCGTATCGTCCGTGATCTTCGCCGGATCCTCCGGTTCCCTCATCCGGGCAGGAGGCAGGCAAGATGGGGGCGTGACCCTTATCGATCAGCTCCCGCCGACCGCCGACCCGGACGCCCTCTTTGAGGCCTTCTCGTCATGGACCGAATCGCAGGGCATCACCCTCTATCCGGCTCAGGAGGAGGCGCTGATCGAGGTGGTCTCCGGGGCGAACGTGATCCTTTCCACCCCCACCGGCTCCGGAAAGAGCCTGGTCGCGGCGGGTGCGCACTTCACGGCGCTGGCCCAGGACAAGGTCACGTTCTACACGGCGCCCATCAAGGCTCTGGTCTCGGAGAAGTTCTTCGACCTGTGCAAGCTCTTCGGCACGGAGAACGTGGGCATGCTGACCGGCGACGCCTCGGTCAACGCCGACGCCCCGGTCATCTGCTGCACCGCCGAGGTTCTCGCCTCCATCGCGCTGCGTGACGGCAAGTACGCCGACATCGGCCAGGTCGTGATGGACGAGTTCCATTTCTACGCGGAGCAGGACCGCGGCTGGGCCTGGCAGATCCCGATCCTGGAGCTTCCGCAGGCCCAGTTCGTCCTGATGTCGGCCACTCTCGGTGACGTCAAGATGTTCGAGGAGGACCTGACCCGCCGCACCGGCCGCCCCACCTCCGTGGTGCGCTCGGCGACGCGTCCGGTCCCGCTGAGCTACGAGTACCGGCTGACGCCGATCACGGAGACGCTGACGGAGCTGCTGGACACCCGGCAGTCACCGGTCTACATCGTGCACTTCACGCAGGCCGCGGCCGTCGAGCGCGCACAGTCGCTGATGAGCATCAACATGTGCACGAAGGAGGAGAAGGAGAAGATCGCCGATCTGATCGGCAACTTCCGCTTCACCACCAAGTTCGGCCAGAACCTCTCCCGCTACGTGCGGCACGGGATCGGGGTGCACCACGCGGGCATGCTCCCCAAGTACCGCCGCCTGGTCGAGAAGCTGGCGCAGGCGGGTCTGCTGAAGGTGATCTGCGGTACGGACACGCTGGGCGTCGGCGTCAACGTGCCCATCCGCACGGTGCTGTTCACCGCCCTCACCAAGTACGACGGCACCCGGGTGCGCACGCTGCGCGCCCGCGAGTTCCACCAGATCGCCGGGCGCGCAGGCCGGGCGGGCTTCGACACGGCGGGCTTCGTCGTCGCCCAGGCCCCCGAGCACGTCATCGAGAACGAGAAGGCCGTCAAGAAGGCGGGCGACGACCCCAAGAAGAAGCGCAAGGTGGTCCGCAAGAAGGCCCCCGAGGGCTTTGTCGCCTGGTCGGAGACCACCTTCGACAAGCTGATCACCTCGGATCCCGAGCCCCTGACCTCGCGCTTCCGGGTCACGCACACGATGCTGCTCTCGGTCATCGCCCGCCCGGGCAACGCCTTCGAGGCGATGCGGCATCTGCTGGAGGACAACCACGAGCCGCGCCGGGCCCAGCTCCGGCACATCCGCCGGGCCATCGCGATCTACCGCTCACTGCTCGACGGCGGTGTCGTGGAGCAGCTCGACACGCCCGATGCCGAGGGCCGGATCGTGCGCCTCACCGTCGATCTCCAGCAGAACTTCGCGCTGAACCAGCCGCTGTCCACGTTCGCGCTGGCCGCGTTCGATCTGCTGGACGCCGAATCCCCTTCGTACGCCCTGGACATGGTCTCCGTCGTCGAGTCGACGCTGGACGACCCTCGGCAGATCCTCGCCGCCCAGCAGAACAAGGCGCGGGGCGAGGCCGTCGGGCAGATGAAGGCGGACGGCGTCGAGTACGAGGACCGGATGGAGCGGCTCCAGGAGGTCACGTACCCCAAGCCGCTGAGCGAGCTGCTCTGGCACGCGTACGACGTGTACCGCACGAGCCACCCGTGGGTCGGCGACCATCCCGTGTCGCCGAAGTCGGTGATCCGGGACATGTACGAACGGGCCATGACGTTCACGGAGTTCACGTCGAACTACGAGCTGGCCCGTACCGAGGGCATCGTGCTGCGGTATCTGGCGAGTGCGTACAAGGCGTTCGAGCACACCATCCCGGACGACCTGAAGTCCGAGGACCTAGAGGACCTGATCGCCTGGCTCGGCGAGATGGTGCGTCAGGTGGACTCCAGCCTGCTGGACGAGTGGGAGCAGCTGGCCAATCCGGAGGTGGAGACCGCCGAGCAGGCGCAGGAGCGGGCCGACGAGGTCAAGCCGGTCACGGCCAACGCCCGCGCCTTCCGGGTGCTGGTGCGCAACGCCATGTTCCGCCGGGTCGAACTGGCCGCCCTGGACCGGGTCCGTGACCTGGGTGAGCTGGATGCCGACGCGGGCTGGGACGAGGACGCGTGGGGCGAGGCGATGGACGACTACTGGGACGCGCACGAGGAGCTGGGCACTGGTCCGGACGCGCGCGGCCCGAAGCTGCTGAAGATCGACGAGGACCCGGAGCACGGTCTGTGGCGGGTGTGGCAGGCCTTCGCCGACCCGGCAGGGGACCACGACTGGGGAATTCGTGCGGAGGTCGATCTTGCGGCCTCCGACGAGGAGGGCCGGGCGATCGTCCGGGTAACGGCCGTGGGCCAGCTGTGACGGCGCGCCGGCCAGGAGAGTGGAGAAGAACCGCATGACGAACCCCGCCGACAGCCTGGTCGATCTGCTCGACCTGGAGCGGATCGAGGTAAACATCTTCCGCGGCCGCAGCCCCGAGGAGTCCCTGCAACGGGTCTTCGGCGGGCAGGTCGCCGGCCAGGCGCTGGTCGCGGCCGGCCGCACCACGGACGGTGACCGTCCGGTGCACTCGCTGCACGCGTACTTCCTGCGTCCGGGCCGCCCGGGCGTGCCGATCGTGTACGACGTGGAGCGGGTGCGGGACGGCCGGTCCTTCACGACGCGCCGGGTCACGGCCGTTCAGCAGGGCCGGACGATCTTCAATCTGACGGCGTCCTTCCACCGTCCGGAGGAGGCCGGCTTCGAGCACCAGCTGCCGCCGGCCCGCGTCGTGCCCGATCCGGAGGAGCTGCCGACGGTCGCCGACGAGGTGCGGGAGCACCTGGGCGGTCTGCCGGAGGCACTGGAGCGGATGGCCCGCCGCCAGCCCTTCGACATCCGCTACGTCGACCGGCTGCGCTGGACGCAGGACGAGATCAAGGACGCGGACCCGCGCAGCGCGGTGTGGATGCGGGCGGTCGGCCCGCTGGGCGACGACCCGCTCGTGCACACCTGCGCGCTGACGTACGCGAGCGACATGACGCTGCTGGACGCGGTGCGGATCCCGGTCGAGCCGCTGTGGGGCCCGCGCGGCTTCGACATGGCCTCGCTGGACCACGCCATGTGGTTCCACCGGCCGTTCCGGGCCGACGAGTGGTTCCTGTACGACCAGGAGTCGCCGATCGCCACGGGTGGCCGCGGGCTGGCCAGGGGCCGGATCTACGACCGCCAGGGGCAGTTGCTTGTGTCAGTGGTCCAGGAGGGGCTCTTCCGCCGTCTCGACGGCGCGTAGGCCTGCCCTGGGGTCAGGTACCGGGCAGCGTGTCCTGGTCCACCTCATGACGGCGGGTCCGGATGTCCGGGCCCGCCGGGTGCAGTTTGGCGTCGCAGGCGGGGCCGAGTCCGGTGCGGCGCGATTCCGCGCCGGTGAGCGGCCGTCCGCAGAGGGCGCACCGCACCGGGCGGCGGACCTCGCGGCTGCCGGCTTCCGGCTGCGGTCCGGGGAAGAGTGCGGGGAGGGGCTCGGGGGATTCCACGTACGGATCCTCTCAAGCGGGTATGACACACCACGGAGGAGCACAGCGGTGAGCAGCGTACTGAGGATGGGGCCCGCGCCACGGACCGAGGGGCAGGTGGCCGGGGCCGGCTCCTCCGCCCGGGTGGGGGACCTGGTGCTGTACGCGGACGGCTCGGCGCCCGAGCGCGTGGCGGCGTACGTGGAGCGCGAACTGCCGCCGGGTGGGATACCCGCCTATCGGGCTGCGCGGAGCAGCGGCGCGCGCTCCTTCGTGCTGTGGGCGGACGAGCACCGCCGGGAGCGGCTGGCCACCCTGGTGACCGTGGCGGCCGGCAGCGGTGTCGCGACGTACCAGGTGCTCGGCGCGCACGGCGAGCTCATCGGCACGATCGTCCGCGAGAAGGCGCTCCGGGGCAGGGGCCTGCGTACCCGCTGGACGGTGACGCCTGCGGGCGGCCGGGAGGCGGTGGGCTTCAAGGGCCGGATCTCCTGGTGGTGCGTGTGGTGGCTGCTCTCCCCGGTACAGACGCTGGTCATCGTGCTGAGCCTGCTGAGCGGTGACGGTGACGCGGCTCGCGGGCCCCGGAGCATCGTGTGGCGCGCGGGCGGGGAGGCCCCGCTGGAGTTCAGGTCGAAGGGTGACGCGCTGCGTCTGCACGCACCCGGATACGACTGGCGGCTGGGGGCGGCACTCGTCGCCGCGCTGCGCACGTTCGACAGCTGGCTGCTGGGCAAGGAGTGGGACGACAGGAGGGACTGACCGTCAGTCCCGCTGCCGGTCGAGTGCCTCGTCGAGGGTCCGGGCGGCCGTGATGAGGGACAGGTGCGTGAACGCCTGTGGGAAGTTGCCGAGTTGCTCGCCGCTGGGGCCGATCTCCTCGGCGAAGAGGCCGACGTGGTTGGCGTAGGTGAGCATCTTCTCGAACATGTAGCGGGCCGGCCTCAGGCGCCCGGCGCGGGCCAGGGCGTCGACGTAGAGGAACGTGCAGAGGCTGAACGTGCCCTCCGAGCCGCGCAGGCCGTCCGGCGAGGCGGCGGGGTCGTAGCGGTAGACCAGGCTGTCGGAGACGAGGGTCTCCTCCATGGCGTCCAACGTGGACAGCCAGCTGGGGTCCCTGGGCGCGAGGAACCCGACCCTCGGCATCAAGAGCAGCGACGCGTCGAGCACGCCGCCCCCGTAGTGCTGGACGTACGCCTGTGCCGACTCGCTCCAGCCGTGCTCCATGACCTGTTCGAGGACGGCGTCCCTGGCCCTGGTCCACCGGGCGGTGTCGGCCGGCCGGCTGAAGGCGGCGGCCAGGCTCAGTCCGCGGTCGAAGGCGGCCCAGCACATCACGCGGCTGTACGTGAAGTCCTTGCGTCCCCCGCGGGTCTCCCAGATCCCCTCGTCGGGGCGGTCCCAGGAATCGGCCAGCCAGTCCAGCACGCGGGAGACCTTCTTCCATCCCCGGTAGCCCGCCTGGATACCGACCTCGCGGCCTTCGGACAGCGCGTAGAGGGCCTCTCCGTAGATGTCCAGCTGGAGCTGCCCGGAGGCGGCGTTGCCGAGTCGTACGGGGTGCGATCCGCGGTAGCCCTCCAGGTGCCCGAGCAGCTCCTCCGTCAGCAGGGGCTCCCCGTCGACGCGATACATGATCTGCAGCGCTTCACCGTCGATGTCCTCGTCCCCGAGGCGCGCGCCGAGCCAGTGGGTGAACGCGGTCGCCTCCTCCACGAAGCCCAGGTCCAGCAGGGCCCGCACCGACAGGGCTCCGTCCCGTACCCAGGTGTAGCGGTAGTCCCAGTTCCGCTCGCCTCCCACTTGCTCCGGCAGGCCCATGGTCGCCGCGGCGACCGGCGCGCCGGTGGGGTGGTGGATGAGGAGTTTGAGAGTGATCGCGGAGCGGTTGACCATGTCCGACCACCGGCCCCGGTAGCTGGACGCACGCAGCCACCTCTGCCAGAAGTCGGCCGCCTCCCAGAGCTGTTCGGTGACGCTCTCGACGGTGGGGGGCACCGGCGCCGGCCCGTCGGCGCCGCACGCGGTGAACACCGCTGCCGCCACCTCCCCCGATCTCAGGGTCACCACGCCGCGTACGTCGTCACCGTCGCGCTCCAGGGGAAAACTCGCGCTCAGATGACCGGTGACCCCGGCGGACCGGAAAGTGGCTCCCTCCGGGCGGAGTTCGAGCTCGTGTGACGCACGTCCGTAGTCGAAGCGGGGTCTGCACTCCATGGAGAACCGCACCGTGCCGCGCACCACACGCACGGTCCGGAACAGCGTGTGCCGGTCGGTTGCGGTGCCCGACGTGATCGGGGGCATCCAGTCGAGCACCTCCCCGACGCCGTCGGGCGACATGAATCGCGTGACCAGCACGGCGGTGTCCGGGTAGTAGAGCTGCTTCCGTGAACACCCCGGATCATCGGGCGACAGCCGGAAGAAGCCCCCGCGGTCGTGGTCGAGCAGCGCGGCGAAGATGCTCGGGGAGTCGAAACGGGGGGCGGTGAACCAGTCGACGACGCCCTGCGCCGAAACCAGCGCACCGGTCTGCAGGTCGCCCACCAGACCGTGCGCCGCTATGGGAGGGTATCGGTCCATGACCGTCCAATCTCCGGCATACCCCCGCGATAGCCACTATCCGACAAGCATCTCCCGCCCGCTCCCCCAGCCCCGCGGGGGTGCCGCGTGGACATGATCCATGTCCGCGCCGTCAGCCCGCCGGACCTCACCGAGCGGGTCGAGGAGCTCCTCACCGGCGACCCGTACGTCCTGAACCTGATCGTGCAGCGGGGTGCCGCGCGCAACCCCGACGGTGACTCCGTCGCGTGCGACGTGCTGACGGGTGCCGCGAACGAGGTCCTGCGCGGCCTGCGGGACCTCAAGGTCGACCTTCGCGGGTCCGTCGTCATCGAGCCGGTCGACATGGCCTTCCCGGGACGGGCCGCGGACGGCGCGTCCCGCAGACTCGGGGCGCTCGCCGGCGCACCGGTCTGGGAGCAGGTGGAGGCACGGATCCGGTCCGAGGGGAGGTACGCACCGAGCTTCTACCTCTACCTGGTCGTCGCGGGCCTGATCGGCTCGGTCGGCATCGTGACCAACTCCCAGATCCTGATCGTCGGCGCGATGGTGGTCGGCCCCGAGTACGGGGCGATCGTCGCTGTGGCCCTGGGCATCGACAGGGGGGACCGGAGCATGGTCCGCACGGGGTTGTCGGCACTGGGCACGGGCCTTCTGCTGACGATCGCGGTCACCCTCCTCTTCAGTCTGCTCATCCGCGGCTTCGGTCTGCAGTCGGCGGCGTTCGACCGGGGGCTGAGGCCCGTCTCCGACCTGATCAACACCCCGAACTTCTTCTCGTTCGCCGTCGCGGCCCTGGCCGGCGTCGTCGGCATCGTGTCGCTCACCGAAGCCCGTACGAGCGCCCTGCTCGGGGTGTTCATCTCGGTGACGACCATTCCGGCGGCCGCGGCGATCAGCGTCTCGACGGCCTTCGCCAGCTGGTCCGAGGCGTGGGGGTCCCTTGTCCAGCTCCTGGTCAACATCTCGGTGCTCATCGTGGTGGGCGCGGCCGCCCTCAGGGGCCAGCGGGCGATCTGGCGCCGCGTGGCCCGGGCCAGGAACGGCGTACGGGCCTGAGGCCGCACGGCCCGCCCGTCGCCGGATCCGGCCGAGCGGCCGGATCCGGGCGGGCCCGGGATGATGGGAGGCAGGGCCGCCCACACGGCCCCGCACGCAGTCAGGAGGGCCGCCATGCCCCAGGAACGCACCTCACCGCTCCGTGCCGTACCGGGCGCGACACCGCAGGAACGGGCCGCGCTCGGCAAGGCGGCCCGCAAACGGGTGCCCAGGTCCAGCCATGACGCCTACGAGCCACCGTCCGGCCGGCCGGACCCGCTGGCACTGCTGGAGGCCCAGTCGGAGGCCAGGGTGCAGGAGCTCATCCCGATCCGGTACGGGCGGATGACTGAGTCGCCGTTCCGCTTCTACCGGGGCGCCGCGGCGATCATGGCCTCCGACCTGGCCGGGACGCCGGACTCCGGGATCAGGGCCCAGCTGTGCGGTGACGCCCACCTTCTGAACTTCAGGCTGCTCGCCTCCCCCGAACGCCATCTGCTCTTCGACATCAACGACTTCGACGAGACGCTGCCGGGGCCCTGGGAGTGGGACCTGAAGCGGCTGGCGGCCAGCCTCGTCATCGCGGGGCGCGCCAACGGCTTCACGGACAAGGAACGGGCCCGCATCGTACGGGCCACCGTGCGCTCGTACCGGGAGTCGATGATCCGGTTCGCGGACATGCGCAATCTCGATGTCTGGTACACGAAGACCGACGAGGACCGCCTCCGGGCCATGGCCGCCGGCAAACTCGCCGCCCGGGGCCGCAAGCGCATCGCCAGTGCGACGGCGAAGGCCCGCACCCGGGACAGCCTGCAGGCCTTCGCCAAACTCACCGAGGTGAGCGGCGGGCGCCTCCGCATCGCCCCGGACCCGCCTCTGGTCGTGCCCCTCGCGGATCTGCTGCCCGATGCGGAACGCCGCGCGACGGAGGGACAGTTCCGGAAGCTTCTCCGGCGCTACGGCCGCAGTCTGCCCTCGGACCGGCGGGCACTGCTCGCCGACTTCCAGCCCGTGGACATGGCCCGCAAGGTCGTGGGCGTGGGAAGTGTCGGCACCCGTTGCTGGATCTTCCTCCTGCTCGGCAGGGACGGCGGCGATCCGCTCTTCCTCCAGGCCAAGGAGGCCGACTCCTCGGTGCTGGCGCCCTACGCGGGGGCGAGTACGTACCGGAACCAGGGCGAGCGGGTGGTTGCGGGCCAGCGCCTGATGCAGGCCGCCGGGGACATCTTCCTGGGCTGGGAGCGGGTGGACGGGTTCGACGGAAAGCGCCGGGACTTCTACGTGCGCCAACTCCGCGACTGGAAGGGCATCGTCGAACCGGAAATGATGGTGCCGCGTGGCATGGGCGCCTTCGGAGAGCTGTGCGGGACGACGCTGGCCCGTGCGCACGCGCGATCCGGCGACCGTATCGCCATCGCCTCCTATCTCGGCCACGGCGACACGTTCGACCGTGCGCTGGAGACGTTCGCCGAGCGGTACGCCGACCAGAACGAGAGGGACCACCGGGCACTCGTCGACGCGGTGGCCGCGGGCCGCCTTCCCGCCGCCGGGGAGGGAAAGAAGTAGCGGGCCCGGATTCACCGCTCGCCGACAGCGGGTACTTCGCGGACATAACCGGACATCGTGGTATCACCGTGTGGACCCCGCGGGCCAGTAGGACCCGGCCGGGACCCGACACCGAGGAGACCATGACCATGTCGGCCGAATCGGTCGGAGCACCCGGCGCGGAGGCCCCGGATCCGCTCGCGGTGATCCGCACCCGGGGGTACGCGGTACTTCTGATCGTGGTGGCGGCCCTCGGCGTCCCCATCTCCGCCGCGGCGTTCGGCTTCCTGGCGCTCGTGCACGAGTTGCAGTCCCTTACATACGAGGACCTCCCGCACGCACTGGGCTTCGACAGCACACCGTCGTGGTGGCCGGTGCCACTGCTCGCCGTGGCGGGCCTGCTGACCGGTCTGGTCATCCGCCATCTCCCGGGAACGGGCGGACACAATCCGGCCGAGGGGTTCGTGAACACGGGGGCGCCGACGGCCGCGCAGCTACCGGGAGTCGCGCTCGCCGCCCTGGCGTCCCTCGGGCTCGGTGTGGTCCTCGGCCCCGAGGCCCCTCTCATCGCCCTCGGCGGCGGGCTGGCCGTGTACGCGGTACGACTGCTCAAGCCCGGCATCGCGCCGAGCGCGAGCGCCATGGTGGCCGCGGCGGGGAGCTTCGCCGCCGTCAGCGCCCTGCTGGGCTCGCCGCTCCTCGGCGCGTTCCTGCTGATGGAGGCGTCCGGCCTCGCCGGCATGATGCTCGGCCTGGTGCTCGTGCCGGGGCTGCTCGCCTCCGGCATCGGATCGCTCATCTTCATCGGCCTGGGATCGTGGACGGGCCTGGGGACGTACTCCCTGACCCTCCCCCACGTGCCGCACGCACCCCAGCCCACGCTCGCCGAGTTCGGCTGGGCCATCGCCCTCGGGGTCGCGGCCGCCCTCACGGGCACGGGCGTCAAAAGGCTCTCCCTGTCCCTGCAGGAGCGGGTCGCGCAGCGGCGGGTGATCGCAACCGTGGTGATGGGCCTGACCGTCGGCGTACTCGCGCTCCTCTACGCCGAGAACACGGGCAGGGATGCTTCCGAGGTGCTGTACTCCGGCCAGGACGCCCTCGGCGGCCTGCTCGCCGAGGACGCCACATACACGGTCGGAACACTCCTCGTGCTGATCGTCTGCAAGGCGCTCGCGTACTCCGCGTCCCTCAGCGCCTTCCGGGGCGGCCCCATCTTCCCTTCGATGTTCCTGGGAGCGGCGGGCGGGCTGGCGCTGTCGCACCTGCCCGGCCTGAACGCCACCTCGGGCTTCGCGATGGGCATCGGGGCGATGTGCGTGGCGATGCTCAGGCTGCCGATGACATCGGTGCTGCTGGCCACGCTGCTGCTGGGATCCGAGGGCATCACCGTCATGCCGCTCGTGATCGTCTCCGTGGTGGTCTCCTACGTCCTCGTGCTCAGGCTCGAGCGTCCCGATTCGGCCCCGCGCACAGCGCCCAGATGACGAAGACGTTGATCGCGATGAGGACGATGGACCAGAACGGGTAGTAGGGGAGCCACAGGAAGTTGGCGACGGCGAGGAGTCCCGCGAGCAGCACACCCACGGCGCGAGCCCACAGGGCCCCGGTGAAGACTGCGCAGCCCGCCAGGACGACAACGATCCCCAGGATGAGGTGCACCCAGCCCCAGCCCGTCAGGCTGAACTGGAACACGTAGTTCTGTGTGGCGACGAACAGGTCGTCCTTGGCGATGGCGGCGATGCCCTCCAGGATGGCCATGGCGCCACCGAAGATCATCATCACCGCCGCGAAGACCGTCCAGCCGGAGGCAGCGGCTTTGCGCCCTCCGGCCGTGTCGTGACCCGTCCGCGACCCACTCACACTTCCAGCCATGTCGGCCTCCTCGGTTATGCAGCCGATGCGGCACACACGTGTCGGCAATGCGGCTTATGTGCTCTTTATCAGCCTGACATGCCATCACCCGATCGGCATACGGGGCCATTGCCTACTCGTCTCCATGCAGAGATACAATCCCGAATATGAGAGACGAGGACTCGGTCGATGCCCGGCTCGCCGCGCGGCTGGGCCTGCTCCGCACCGAACACGGCTGGTCGCTGGACGAGCTGTCCGGCCGCGCCGGCGTGAGCCGCTCGACGCTGTCGCGGCTGGAGCGCGGCGAGCTGAGTCCCACCACCACCGTGCTCGGGCAGCTGTGCACGGTCTACGGCCGGACGATGTCGCGCCTGCTGATGGAGGTGGAGGCCGAGCCGCCGCAGCTGGTTGCGGCCGCGCGACAGCCGGTATGGCGGGACGAGCGGTCAGGGTTCGTACGCCGCTCCGTGTCACCGCCGCACGCCGGACTGCGCGCCGAGATCGTCGAGGGCACACTCGACGCGGGCGCCTCCCTCTCGTACGAGAACGCACCGGTGCCCGGTGTGGAGCAGCACATCTGGGTACTCGAGGGCACGGTCGAGATCACGGTCGACGAAACCGTGCACACCGTGCGCGAGGGCGACTGCCTGCGCTTCCGGCTGCGTGGCCCCTCTCGCTTCCGCTGCCCGGGCCCGCAGCGGGTCCGCTACGCACTGATGATTGTCCTGCCGTGAATGTGAAAGGACCCGCTTCATGACCGAGATCGTCCCCGTGTCCGGCCCCGAACTGGTCACGTACGCCGATGAGTTCGCCGCGCTGATGATCGAGGCCGTGGAGGGCGGGGCCTCGGTCGGATTCCTCGCCCCGCTGGACCGGGCGGCGGCCGCCATCTGGTGGCGGGAGCGGGCACTCGCCGTCGAGTCGGGGAGCAAACAGGTCTGGATCGCCCGGGACGACGAGCGGGTGGTGGGCACGATCGGCCTGGTCAAAGCGGCCCTGCCCAACGCACGTCACCGTGCGGAGGTCGAGAAGCTCATGGTCCGGCCCTCGGCCCGCGGCCGGGGAATCGGCCGGGCGCTGCTCACGGCCGTCGAACGGTCGGCGGCCACCGAGGGGCTGACCCTTCTGGTCCTGGACACCGAGACGGGTAGCGATGCCGAACACCTCTACCGTGCGGCGGGCTGGACACCCTGCGGCTCCGTCCCGGACTACGCGGCGGACCCGTACGGCACGCTCAGGGCGACCACCTTCTACTACCGGGCGCTCGGCCTCCCCGAGGCCTCCGGGCAGTGAGCGTCACAATGGGGGCGACGCCACGCTACCGAGGAGATATCCCATGACGCTGCACGACATCCCGCTCCGCACGCTCACCGGCGAGCCGACGACACTGGCAGCCTACGAGGGCTCGGCCGTCCTGCTGGTGAACGTCGCCTCCAAGTGCGGGCTCACGCCGCAGTACGCCGGCCTGGAAAAGCTCCAGAAGGAGTACGGGGACCGCGGATTCACGGTTCTCGGCGTGCCCTGCAACCAGTTCGCGGGTCAGGAGCCGGGTACGGCGGAGGAGATCCAGACGTTCTGCTCGACGACGTACGGGGTCAGCTTCCCGCTGCTGGAGAAGATCGACGTCAACGGCGAGGACCGGCACCCGCTCTACGCGGAGCTGACGAAGCTCGGCGACGCGGAGGGCGCGGCCGGTGACGTCCAGTGGAACTTCGAGAAGTTCCTGATCTCCCCGGCCGGTGAGCCGGTCGCCCGGATCCGTCCCCGCACCGAGCCGGAGGCGCCGGAGGTCGTGGCGCTCATCGAGGCGCAGCTGCCGCGCTAGCGGGACGAACAGCACACGGGGCCGGACCGGCGTACGGTCCGGCCCCGCGGTGCGGCTAGCGGATCGGCATTCCCGACAGGGTGCGGGCGATCACCAGGCGCTGGATCTCGCTCGTGCCCTCGAAGATGGTGTAGATCGCGGCGTCCCGGTGCATGCGCTCGACGGGGTACTCGCGGGTGAAGCCGTTGCCGCCGAGGATCTGCACGGCCTGGGCCGTGACCGACTTCGCAGTCTCGCTCGCGTACAGCTTCGACATCGAGCCCTCGGCCGCGGTGAACGGCTTGCCGGCGCTCGCCATCCAGGAGGCGCGCCAGACGAGCAGCCGCGCCGCGTCGATCTGCGTACGCATGTCGGCCAGCTGGAAGGCGATTCCCTGGTTGTCGATGATCGGGCGGCCGAACTGGGTCCGCGTCTTGGCGTAGTCGAGCGCGACCTCGTAGGCGGCGCGGGCGGTGCCGACCGCCATGGCGCCGACGGCCGGGCGGGACGCCTCGAAGGTCGCCATCGCCGCGTTCTTGACGCGCTCACCGCCGGACTTGGCGCGCTCGCGGGCCCGGGCGAGGCGCTCGTCGAGCTTCTCCTTGCCGCCGAGCAGGCAGTGGCCCGGGATGCGGGCGTCCTCGAGGACGACCTCGGCCGTGTGCGAGGCACGGATGCCGTGCTTCTTGAACTTCTGCCCCTGCGAGAGACCGGGGGTGGCCGGCGGGACGATGAAGGAGGCGTGGCCCTTCGAGCCCAGCTCGGGATCCACGACGGCGACGACGACGTGGACGTTGGCGATACCGCCGTTGGTCGCCCAGGTCTTGGTGCCGTTGAGCACCCACTCGTCCTTCGCCTCGTCGTACACCGCACGGGTACGCATCGAGGCCACGTCCGAGCCCGCGTCCGGCTCGGAGGAGCAGAAGGCGGCGACCTTCACATCGGACGCGTCGCCGTACATCTGGGGGATCCAGGTGCCGATCTGCTCCTCGGTGCCGTTGGCGAGGACGCCGACGGCGGCCAGGCCCGTACCGACGATCGACAGAGCGATTCCCGCGTCGCCCCAGAAGAGCTCCTCCATGGCCATGGGGATGCCGAGGCCCGTAGGGTCGAAGAACTGCTGGGCGTAGAAGTCGAGGGAGTAGATGCCTACCTTGGCCGCCTCCTGAATGACGGGCCAGGGCGTTTCCTCACGCTCGTCCCACTCCGAAGCGGCCGGCCGGATCACATCGGCGGCGAATCCGTGCAGCCAGTCACGGACCTGCTTCTGGTCGTCGTTGAGCTCGAGCGTGAACTCGGCCATTGTTCCCTCCATGCACTTCCGGATAAACCCGTTACTAGCGGTAACAACAGTCTGTTACCAGCAAGTAGCTTCTGTCAACCGGTCAGCGACGGATCCGCGCACGGCAGACCAGGGTGTTACGTTGCCCGGGCGTGACGAGATCGCAGGACAGCTGGGTGGGGCGGGAGAAACGACATGGAGACCACACGAGGGGCCGAACGGCAGCGGACAGCGGCCGAACGCCGCCGTCGGGAGCTGCTCGAAGCCGCGGACCGAGTGGTGCTCAGGGACGGCCCGAAGGCGTCGATGAACGCGATCGCCGCGGAGGCCGGGATCACCAAGCCCATCCTCTACCGGCACTTCGGCGACAAGGGCGGCCTCTACCGCGCGCTCGCCAAGCGTCACACCGACGCCCTGCTGAGCGCCCTGCGGGCCGCGCTCGACGCACCCTCCGAGCGGCGTGAACGGGTCGAGTCGACCCTGGACACCTACCTCGCGGCGATCGAGGCGCGCCCGCAGGTCTACCGCTTCCTGATGCACCCGTCCGACGACGCCGCCCCCTCGCCGGAACAGGGCTTCGACGTCGGCCGCCACTCCGCGCCGCTGCTGCGCCGCCTCGGTGAGGAGCTGGGCAAGGTGATCGTGGAGCGGGTGGATCTCGGCCCGGAGAGCGAGCAGATGGCCCGCATCTGGGGTCACGGAATCGTCGGCATGATGCACGCGGCCGGCGACTGGTGGCTCGGCGACCGGCCGTGCTCGCGCGAGCAGCTGGTACGCAGCCTCGCCGACCTGCTGTGGGGCAGGCTGGCCGAGGCGGGCGACCTGCCCGGCGGCCAGGGGTTCTGAGGGCCGCCCCGGTACCCGGAGCCCCCGGTCAGCCGTCGGCTGCCGTACGCCCCCACGGCGCCCGCCGGGCCGCGCGCAGCGCCCTGGCGCGGCGCAGTCCCGTCAGCCGGTCGGTGTAGACGCGGCCGTCGAGATGGTCGCACTCGTGCTGCAGGCAGCGGGCGAACCAGCCGGTGCCGGTGATCCGCACCGGCTCCCCCGCCACCGTCCGGCCCTCGACCACCGCATGGTCGAAGCGCGGGGTGCCGGCTTCGAGCCCCGGGAGCGAGAGGCAGCCCTCCGGTCCGCGTACGGTGACACCGTCCGCCTCGACCAGTACCGGATTGACGAGATGACCCAGATGCCGGACCTCGTCGTCGTCCGGACAGTCGTATACGAACACCCTGAGCGGGACGCCGATCTGGTTCGCGGCGAGCCCTACACCGTTCGCGGCGTACATGGTGGCGAACATGTCCTCCACCAGCCGGGCGAGGGACGGGCCGAATTCGGTGACGTCGTCGCAAGGGCTGTGGAGCACCGGGGCGCCGAGCAGACTCATGGCACGAACGCGTCCGGAACTGCCGGGGATCGGGCGGTTTCGCATGGGGAGAAGCGTACGTTCCACGTGACCTCCACGTTCCCCGTGGTGCCGAGGTGCGGTCGGCACCACGGACATCGATAGGCTGGGCGCGGACTTACGCAAGGAGGATCTAGGACGATGGCAGGCAACACGGAGCCGTTGTCGCCGCGGGCCAAGCTCGCCGTGACGGCGGGCAAGGCCGCGGCGGCGGTGTCGCGCGCTGCGGGGCGCGGCAGCGGATCGGTGATCGGCGGCCGGGTGGCGCTCAAGCTCGACCCCGACCTGCTCGGGCGGCTGGCGCAGCACCTGGACGTGATCCTCGTGTCCGCGACGAACGGCAAGACGACCACCACCCGGCTGATCGCCGAGGCACTCCGGGCCGCGGGGCCCGTCGTGTCGAACGCGCTCGGAGCCAACATGCCCGCGGGGATCACCTCCGCGCTGGCAGGGGGCTCGGACGCGCGCTACGGCGTGATCGAGGTCGACGAGAAGTACCTCGCCGGCGTGGCACGCGACACGACACCGAAGGTGATCGCGCTGCTCAACCTCTCCCGCGACCAGCTGGACCGCGCGGCGGAGACCCGGATGCTGGCCGAGAAGTGGCGTGAGGGCCTGTCGGGCTCCAAGGCCGTGATCGTGGCCAACGCCGACGACCCGCTGATCGTCTGGGCCGCTTCCTCCTCCCCCAATGTGGTGTGGGTCGCGGCGGGGCAGGCCTGGAAGGACGACGCCTGGTCCTGCCCGTCCTGCGGCGGTGTGATGCAGCGCCCCGGTGACGACTGGTTCTGCGGCGAGTGCGGCTTCCGCCGCCCCGCCCCCAGCTGGGCGCTGAACGGCGACTACGTCCTGGACCCGCACGGTTCCGCGTGGCCGATCCACCTCCAGCTTCCGGGCCGGGCCAACAAGGCCAACGCCACGAGCTCCGCCGCCGTGGCCGCGGTCTTCGGCGTACCGCCGCAGGTCGCCCTGGAGCGCATGTACCAGGTGCAGGCCGTGGCGGGCCGCTACGACGTCGTCACCTTCCTCGGCCGTGAGCTCCGGCTCCTGCTGGCGAAGAACCCGGCGGGCTGGCTCGAAACGTTTTCCCTGATCGACCCGCCGCCCACCCCGGTCATCCTCTCGGTGAACGCGCGCGGCGCCGACGGCACGGACACCTCCTGGCTGTGGGACGTCGACTACACCCAGCTCTACGGCCACCCGATCTTCGTGCTCGGTGACCGCAAGCTGGACCTCGCGGTCCGGCTCGAGGTGGCTGGACTCGACTTCCGTGTCTGCGAGACCCTGGACGAGGCCGTCCAGATGGCACCTCCCGGCCGCATCGAGGTCATCGCCAACTACACCGCCTTCCAGGATCTGCGCCGTCGTGTCGGCAACTGACCCCCGCGCGGGCAACCCCCGGAGAGGACGAAGCATGAGCAACAACAGCCTGCGGCTGGTGTGGGTCTACCCCGACCTCCTCAGCACCTACGGCGACCAGGGCAACGCCCTGGTGGTGGAGCGCCGGGCACGCCAGCGCGGTCTCGACGTGTCGCGCGTGGACGTGCGCAGCGACCAGCCCATCCCGACGTCGGGCGACATCTATCTCATCGGCGGCGGTGAGGACCGGCCGCAGCGGCTCGCGGCGGAGCGGCTGCGCCGTGACGGCGGACTGAGCCGGGCAGCGGCCAACGGCGCGATCATCTTCTCGGTCTGCGCGGGCTACCAGATCCTCGGCCACGAGTTCATCAACGACCTCGGCGAGCGGGAGCCCGGCCTCGGGCTGCTCGATGTCGTGTCCACCCGGGGTGAGGGTGCCCGGTGCGTCGGTGACGTGCTCGGGGACATCGACCCGAATCTGGGCCTGCCGCCACTGACCGGCTTCGAGAACCACCAGGGGGTCACCCACCTCGGCCCGTCGGCTCGGCCGTTCGCCCGGGTGCGCCTCGGCCGGGGCAACGGCACGGGTGACGGCACGGAGGGCGCGTACAACGACACGGTGTTCGGCACCTACATGCACGGGCCCGTCCTGGCACGCAACCCGCTGATCGCGGACCTCCTGCTGAAGCTGGCACTGGACGTGAACGCGCTGCCGCCGAGCGACGACCGTTGGTACGAGGCGCTGCGCGCCGAGCGGATCGCCGCGGCGACCCAGCCCGCCTGACGCACCCGTCCGGACCGGCCCTTCCGAGGGCCGGTCCGCGCGTGTGCGGCCGGTGTACATCCGGTGGACGTCCAGCAGTCGGACAGTGGGTTCGGTCCCGCCACCCCACGCCGGTAGGGTGGCGGGGATCCAACCGGACGACGTGGTCCGGCGTCGGCCCACGTTGCAAAGGTTTCCCGGGCAATGCGAATTGGTGTGCTCACCTCCGGCGGCGACTGCCCCGGCCTCAACGCCGTCATCCGTTCCGTCGTGCACCGTGCGGTTGTCGACCACGGCGACGAGGTCATCGGCTTCCACGACGGCTGGAAGGGCCTCCTCGAGTGCGACTACCGCAAGCTCGACCTTGACGCGGTCGGCGGCATCCTCGCCCGGGGCGGCACGATTCTCGGCTCCTCCCGCGTCCAGCCCGCGCATCTGCGTGACGGTGTGGAGCGAGCGAAGGGCCATGTGGCCGATCTCGGCCTGGACGCGATCATCCCGATCGGCGGCGAGGGCACGCTGAAGGCCGCCAACCTGCTCTCCGAGGCCGGCCTGCCCATCGTCGGTGTGCCGAAGACCATCGACAACGACATCGCCTCCACCGATGTGACCTTCGGTTTCGACACGGCCGTCGGGGTCGCCACCGAGGCGCTGGACCGGCTGAAGACGACCGCCGAGTCGCACCAGCGTGTGCTGATCGTCGAGGTCATGGGGCGGCACACCGGCTGGATCGCGCTGCACTCGGGCATGGCGGCCGGCGCGCACGCCATCGTCGTACCCGAGCGGCCCTTCGACATCGGCGAGCTGACCGCACTGGTCGGCAAGCGCTTCTCGGACGGCAAGAAGTTCGCGATCGTCGTCGTGGCGGAGGGCGCCAAGCCCCGGGAGGGCTCGATGGAGTTCAACCAGGGCAAGACGGACATCTACGGCCATGAGCGTTTCGCCGGGGTGGCGACGCAGCTCTCCGGAGAGCTGGAGCAGCGCCTCGGCAAGGAGGCCCGCCCGGTGATCCTCGGCCATGTGCAGCGAGGCGGCACCCCGACCGCCTACGACCGTGTCCTGGCCACCCGCTTCGGCTGGCACGCGGTGGAGGCCGCTCACCGCGGTGAGTTCGGCATGATGACGGCGCTGCGCGGCACGGACATCACGATGGTTCCGCTGGCGGCGGCCGTGGAGACCCTGAAGACGGTCCCGGCCGAGCGCTACGCCGAGGCGCAGGTCGTGCTCTGACCGTCATGGCAACCCAAGAACG
>NZ_JBHWZS010000110.1:0-25206 GCF_042728155.1 Streptomyces sp. NPDC060209 | reverse complement strand
GACCGGTTGCGCGGCGCGCTGAAGTCCGTACGCAACGCGAAGTCTCCGGCGGCCGCCGCTGCCGTTCCCCCGGCGCCTTCGCAGGCGCCGGGCACCCCGGCCGCCACGGCATCGGCCTCCGGGCCCGCCGTGCCGCCAGGACGTCCGGGCGTGACCCGCGCGTCGATCACCGATGTCGTGCCGCGCCGCACGCTGGCGGTCATCGCCGGTGTCGTCGTGCTCGCGGTCCTCGGCACGGTCCTGGCGCTCACGCTCGGCGACGACGACGCGGGCAACGAGGGCGGGTCCAAGGGCGACACAGCCACGTCGTCCGGTGCGACGGCCGGCGGCGACGCAGAGGCCGCCGCCGGGGGCGGCTCGGGCAAGGACAAGGACAGCGGCACGGAGGACGGGGGCAAGGACGGTCAGGGACAGGACAAGGGTGATGCGTCCGGCGACGCTTCACCCTCGGCGGAGACCGGCGAGCCGACCCCGGACCCGAACGCACTGCCCACCGGGTACAAGACGGTCACCAACAAGCAGTTCCACTTCTCCGTGGCGATGCCCGGGAACTTCAAGTTCGACGGCATAGCGGGACAGAACTCGGGTGCCAAGTACAACGCGGCAGGTGGTTTCCCCCGGGTCCAGATCGACTACAACTCCTCCCCGAAGGACGACGCGGCAGCCGCCTGGGCCGGTGCGGTCGCGGCGACCAAGAGCCTCAGCAACGGCTACAAGCACATCGGGATAAAGAAGGTCGAGTACAACGGCTACCCGACCGTGGCCGACTGGGAGTTCACCCGCGACCAGCAGGGCCTGCGCATCCGGGTCCTCAACCGGGGCTTCAAGGTCGACGCCACCCACGGCTACTCGATCATGATCAGCTGTGAGGCGGACACCTGGGACGACGAGGAGTGCCGGACACTGCGCGAAACGGCGTTCGCCACGTTCAAGCCGACCGACTGACCTGCCTGGCGGCCGACTGGGCGGCCGGGTTGCCGTGACCCGGCCGCGCGGCCGCGACTTGCCACGTATTGTGAGAGGCCGAGGACCGTACGCAGCCGGAATGGTGGGTCAATTGCACAGCAAGTGACCGCAATTGACGGATTCATGCGGTCTCGGTGACCGGGGGACAGCGCGCTCTGGGGAGGCGTCGTGGACGACTATGCGGGTCGGGTGCTTGCCGACCGCTACCGCCTTCCGCTGCCCCCGTCCGATGCGTACGAACTGGCGGAGACCCGGGCCTTCGACACGTACAGCGGACAGGAAGTCCTGGTGCGGCAGGTGCCGTTGCCGGAAGTCGTGGACGCGGAGGTGCTCGACGCCGAGGGCCACCCCTCGGCCAGGCGCGCCACCGGGCGCGCGGTGCGGCGGCCCACGGATCCCGCTGTCCGGCGGGCGATCGAGGCCGCACAGGCGGCGGCCCAGGTACCCGACCATCCGCGCCTGGACCAGGTCTTCGACGTGTTCGCCGAGGCGGGATCGCTCTGGATAGTGAGCGAGCTGGTCGCCGCCCGGCCGCTCGCCGCACTCCTCGCCGAGCGCCCCCTCAACCCCTACCGGGCCGCCGAGATCGGCTCCGACGTCCTCACGGCGCTGCGGGTGCTGCACGCGCACGGCTGGACGCACCGCAACATCACGGTCCGCACGGTGCTGGTCTGCGACGACGGCCGCGTCGTGCTGACGGGACTCGCGGCAGGAGCGGCCGAGGAGGCGCTGTGCGGATACGTTCCGGCGCCGCAGCCGGACGAGGAGGACGCCTACGGGCCCCCGGCGGTCGAATCCGGCCCCACGGGCCCGTACGAGCCTCCGGCGGTCGAGCCCGTCCCGTACGAGCCCCCGGCGGTCGAGCCCGTCCCGTACGAGCCCCCGGCGGTCGAACCGGGCCCCACCGGCCCGTACGAGGCCCCGCCGGCCGTGTCCGCCCCTTACGAGCCTCCGGGGGCGCACGAGCCCGACGTCGCCCTGCCCCGGCCCGATGGGCGTCCCGCTCCGGAGGCCCTGCCCGCCCCCAGGACGTCCACGGACGGGGTGCCGGCCCCCGGCCCCCGTACCGAGAGCGAGGCGGCACCCCCCGCCCTGCCCGCGGCGGGCAGTGCCGCGCAGCTGCGTGCCGCCCGCGCCGGGGCGATCGCGGCCTACCGGGCGGGGGCCCGTGCCGCGGCCCGCACCGGCGAGGACGGGAAGCGCGCGGACCACGACCGCGAAGGCGGCCCCGAGACGGACGAGCGTGAGGAGTCCGCCGCTCCCCCCGTCCCTGGACGCCCGCAGCTGCCCAGTAGCTGGGGCAGGCCGGCCGAAGACCCGTACGCCTACGACGACGAGGACGACGAGGACGAGGACGACGAGGGCCCCGGCGGCCCCGTGCCCCCCGGCCGGCGTGTCCACCTCGCCGGCACCTGGGGCGACGGCCCCGGTTCCGGCCGCCCCGTGCCCGCGGGCGGCTCCGGAGGACCGGGCGGCTCCGGCGAGGACGCGCTGCGCGCCGACGCCCGGCGCCTCGGCAGTGCGGCCGTGGAGCGCCAGGACCGGCTGCCGCAGCCGGTGGCCGCCCGCACGCCCGCCGGAGGGTGGGACGAGGTCGTCGCCGGAAGCGGCACCACCCCCGCCTACCGCGGCCCGGCCACCCCCCTCGCCGCCGAACGTGCCAGGCAGGCCCGTATCGCCGTCGTCGGCGCCGTCACCGAGCGCTGGGCGCCCGAGCAGGCGGGGCCCGTCCACGACAACTGGCAGCTCGCCCCGCCCATCGGCCCCTCCACCGACCTGTGGGCGCTCGGCGCGCTGCTCTACCGCGCCGTGCAGGGCCACGCCCCGTATCCGGAGGAGAACGCCGCCGAGCTCGTCCAGATGGTCTGCGGTGAGCCCCCCGCCTTCGCGGAGGAGTGCGGCCCGCTGCGGCCCGTCGTCGAGTCGCTGCTGCGTCAGGACCCCACGGAGCGCCCCGACTTCGAGGAGCTGCGCGGCTGGCTGCGCTCCCTCGTGCGCTCGGCCCCCGAGCCCGAGGCCGGTGCCGACATCGTCACGATGCCGCCCGCGGACGCCACCCGCCTGCCGGTCGTACGCCGCCGGGGCGAGCTGGTGCGCCGCCGCAGGGGCCGCGGCGGCGCGGCCCACGGCCGGCACCGTCAGGGGAAGCCGCAGCGCCGCGAGAAGCAGCAGACGTACGAGCAGCAGGCATACGAGAAGCCGCAGACCTACGAGAGGCCGGCGCGCGCGCCCCGCGAACCCAAGGGGCCCAAGGTGCTGCGCCAGCCGCAGCGCGGTGGCCGTGCGCCGCGACGGCTCGGACGGCTGTTGCTGGTGCTGATCCTGCTGGCGATGGCCGCCGCCGTCGCCTACGCGATGCTGTTCATGCCCCAGGAAGGGTCCGGGACAGGGGCGGGGGCAGCGCCCTCGGGCTCCGTCGCACCGGCGGACCCGGACCCCGGCAACAGCCCGTCCACCGGGGCGTCGGCGTCCTCCGGATCACCGGAGTCCGCTGATCCGTCAGGTTCCTCGGGCTCGGAGAAGCCGCAGACCAGCCGCTCCGCCGTCGCCCTCGCGTCCGGCTACAAGCTGCGCAAGGACGCCGAAGGATTCGAGATCGGTGTGCCGGAGGACTGGCAGCGCAGTCCGGCCAACGCAGACCGTCAGGTCCGTTACGGCAGCGACGGGTTCAGCGTGCTCGTCGTGCCCGGCCGGGACACCGTCAAGGCCAACGGGAGCGACCCGCTGGACTACCAGCGGACCGGGGAACCCGAGCTGAAGCCCTTCCGGGAGTCCAGCTGGGCCACGTCCACGGGTCTGCGCCGCGTCGACGTCGGGCGACAGGCAATGGCGGAAGGGCAGTTCACCTGGCAGGAGAGCAACGGCCGTCAGGTGTACGTCCGTAACCTGGTCATGATCGTGTCCGGCAGGTATCACATCGTCCAGGTCATCGGCCCGGAGAACGAGCGGGACAAGGTCTCCGAAATCTACGGGCAGGCCATTTCCTCCTACCGCGTGGGCTCCTGACAGGGCAACAGCGGAAAGCGACAAGCATCACAGTGCGGTCTCGTGGGCGATGTGAGGTTCCGTGGCACCGCCTCCCATCCGTAACCTGTCGTCCCAAGGAACGGGGCTGGGACACACGTGGAACAGGCACAGGGAACGGGCGCAGGGATCGTACTGGCCGGACGGTACCGACTGGGTGACGTCCTGGGCCGAGGCGGCATGGGCAAGGTGTGGCGCGCTCACGATGAGGTGCTCCACCGGACCGTGGCGGTCAAGGAGTTGACCGCCGGACTGTACGCGGCAGAGGCGGACCGTGCCGTGCTGCACGCCCGCACGCAGAAGGAAGCGCGCGCGGCGGCCCGGATCACGCACCCGGGGGTCGTCACCGTCCATGACGTCATCGAGTACGACAACCGCCCCTGGATCGTCATGCAGTACGTCGACGGGCCCTCGCTCGCCGACTCGGCGAAGGAGTCGGGCGAGGTCGAGCCGCGCGAGGCGGCCAGGATCGGGCTGCACGTGCTGAGCGCCCTGCGGGCAGCCCACGGCGCGGGTGTCCTGCACCGGGATGTGAAGCCGGCCAACGTCCTGCTCGCCCGGGACGGACAGGTCCTGCTGACCGACTTCGGGATCGCCGCGATCGAGGGCGACGCGACCATCACCAGGACCGGTGAACTGGTCGGCTCCATCGACTACCTGGCACCCGAGCGGGTACGCGGCGGCGACCCGGGCCCCGCGTCCGATCTCTGGTCGCTGGGAGCCACGCTCTACACGGCCGTCGAGGGAAACTCGCCCTTCCGCCGTACGTCCCCCATCTCCACCATGCAGGCCGTCGTCGCGGAGGAGCCGCCCCCTCCGGCGCGCGGCGGCGCGCTGGCGCCCGTGATCACCGCACTGCTGCGCAAGGACCCCGCGGACCGTCCGACGGCCGAGGAGACGGAGCGCATGCTGCTGGACGCGATGGAGGGGCGGAAACCGCGTGCCGCGCAGGCGCACGTGCCGACGCAGCGGCTCTCCGAGGACGACGTGCGCGCCTTCTCCATGTCGGACGGTTCCACCGCTCAACTCCCCCAGCCTCAGCCCCAGCCCCAGCACCTTCCCGTGCCCCCGCCGCCCGTGGCCCCGCACACCTCGGCGGCCACCACCCGGCGCGGCCGGGGCCGGTGGCGCACCGTCCTGCTGGTCGTCGCCGCGGCCGCCCTGATCGGCGGTGCGGCCGGCCTGGTCGCGATGAAGGCGCAGGACCAGGGTGGCGGCACGACCGGGAGTGAGGTGGAGCAGGGCACCACCGGCCCGGCTCCCTCCGTCTCCGCGGCCGAGGGCCAGGCCGGGGACTCCGGTGGGAAGGGGGACGAGTCCGCGCCGAAGGAGATGCCCGACGACTGGAAGCGGATCACCGCCCCCGAGGGCTTCAGCCTGGCCGTGCCCGACGGCTGGGAGCGGCAGACGGACAGCGAACTGATCGACTACAGCCCGGACAACGGCACGCACAGCGTCCGCATCAGCCTCGATCCGGATCCCGACTTCGGTAACTCCTACGCGCACATGCAGAGCATCGAGAAGGATCTGTCCGTGCGCCTGCCGGACTACCAGCGTCTGACGCTCGAGGAGAACGTCTTCCGCGACCGGCCGGGATCCCGCTGGGAGTTCACCTGGGTCGAGTCCAAGGACCACCCGGGACCGCGCCACGGCATCGACCAGATGTACTTCGCCGAGACGGGCGGGCCGGAGTACGCGCTCTACATGACCGGGCCCGAGGAGGACCAGGCGGAGAGCCGGAAGATCTTCGAGACGATGCTGCGCAGCTGGGAACCGCCGCAGCAGACGGACTGAGGGCCGGATTTCACGATTCCTGACTCCCGATCCGGAGAACGGCGGCGGATCGCCCCTGATCAGCGGTTATACAGCCAGTGATCACTGGCTGTATGGCCGGGCGCGGCAGGAGTCTCTGGCGGGGTCTGTGAAAACCTGTTACCCACGGGTACCCAAAGTGGGCGGGTGGACATACTCTCGCCCTCATGACGGACTCGCAGGCCTCCACGACCACCTCCGCCGCCTCCGGCACCAGCGTCGGCACCAATCCGGTGGCCGCCGCCCCGGTGGGCGCGCGTACCGCCGCCGACGTGGTCACACCCGAGGTGATCGCCCAGCTGACCCGTGACGTCGTCGGCTCCGGCCGCACGGCCAATCACAGCCCCTTCACCGGGGAGAAGCTGGCCGACCTGCCCGAGTCCACGCCCGAGGACGTCGAAGCGGCCTTCGGCCGTGCCCGCGCGGCCCAGCCCGCATGGGCCGCGACCCCTGTCCGGGCCAGGGCCGCCGTGCTGCTCCGCTTCCACGACCTGGTCCTGCAGCGCCAGTCCGAGGTCCTCGACCTCATCCAGCTGGAGACGGGCAAGGCCCGGCTGCACGCCCACGAAGAGGTGCAGGCCGTCGCCGTCGCGGCCCGGCACTACGGGCGCAAGGCCACCTCGTACCTCAAGCCCAAGAGGCACACCGGGGTCGTCCCGACCCTCACCAAGGTCACCGAACTCCGCCAGCCGCGCGGGGTCATCGGCCAGATCGCCCCCTGGAACTACCCGCTCGAACTGTCCGTCGGCGACGCGCTGCCCGCCTTCGTCTCCGGCAACGCCGTCGTGATGAAGCCCGACACGGAGACCGCGCTGACCGCCCTGTGGGCCCGCGACCTGCTGATCGAGGCCGGGCTGCCCGCCGAGGTGTTCCAGGTCGTCATCGGCGAGGGACCCGTCGTCGGCCCCGAGGTCGTCAGCCGCGCCGACTACGTCTCCTTCACCGGCTCCACCCGGACCGGCCGTGAGGTCGCCCAGGGTGCCGCCGCGCGGCTCGTCGGTGTCTCCCTCGAGCTCGGCGGCAAGAACGCCATGCTCGTCCTGGAGGACGCCGACGTGGAGAAGGCCGCCGCGGGCGCCGTCCGCGCCTGCTTCTCCTCCGCGGGGCAGCTCTGCATCTCCATCGAGCGGCTGTACGTCCACGAATCGGTCGCCGACGACTTCGTGGAGCGCTTCGCCGCCCGCACGAAGGCCATGCGGCTGGGCAGCTCCCTGGCGTACGGCGCCGACATGGGCTCCCTGGTCGGCGAGCGGCAGCTGGAGACCGTCAGCCGGCATGTGGCCGAAGCCGTCGAGAAGGGCGCCACGCTCGTCGCGGGCGGCGTCGCGCGCCCCGACATCGGCCCGCTCTTCTACGAGCCGACGATCCTGGACGGCGTCGAGGCACCCATGGCCGTCTGCGGCGAGGAGACCTTCGGCCCGGTCGTCTCCGTCTACCGCTTCAGCGACGACGACGAAGCCGTCTCCCTCGCCAACGCCACCCCCTACGGCCTCAACTCCAGTGTCTGGACGAAGAACGCCGGACGCGGTCACCGCGTCGCCGCGCGCCTGCGGACCGGCACGGTCAACATCAACGAGGGGTACGCGCCCGCCTACGGCAGCGTTCAGTCACCCATGGGCGGCATGAAGGACTCCGGTCTCGGCCGGCGGCACGGCTCCGAGGGCATCCTGAAGTACACCGAGGCCCAGACGGTGGCGCAACAGCGGCTGATGCCCCTCGCACCGGCCTTCGGGATGGACGACGAGAAGTACGCCGCGTTCATGAGCCGCAGCCTCAGGGCGATGAAGGCCTTCCGGCTGCGCTGACCCCAGCGGCACCCCCCAAGCCGTCTTTCCCGCTTTCCCCGCCCTTTTCGTACCGAGGAGTGCCATGTCCCAGGACAGCCATGCCCAGAATCAGGCCGGTCCGGCCGCTCCGGCGGCGGACGACGACGCTTACGACTACGACGTCCTCGTCGTCGGCTCGGGCTTCGGCGGCGCGGTCTCGGCCCTGCGGCTGAGTGAGAAGGGGTACCGGGTCGGCGTCCTGGAGGCGGGCCGCCGCTTCACCCGCGCGACGCTGCCCAAGAACTCCTGGGACATCAAGAACTATCTGTGGGCCCCGGCGCTCGGCCTGTTCGGCATCCAGCGGGTGCATCTGCTCGGCAAGGTGATGGTGCTGGCCGGCGCCGGCGTCGGCGGGGGCTCCCTCAACTACGCCAACACCCTGTACGTGCCGCCCGCGCCGTTCTTCGAGGACCGCCAGTGGGCCGGCATAACCGACTGGAAGGCCGAGCTGGCGCCGTACTACGACCAGGCGAAGCGGATGCTCGGGGTGCGGCTCAACCCGACCGTGACCCCCGCGGACGTCCACCTCAAGGCCGTCGCAGAGACCATGGGCGTCGGCGACACCTTCCATCTCGCGCCGGTCGGCGTCTTCTTCGGCGACGGCCAGGACGCCGACGGGACCGCGCGGGCGAAGCCCGGAGGGGAGGCGGCCGACCCCTACTTCGGGGGCGCCGGTCCCGCCCGAAAGGCCTGCTCCCAGTGCGGCGAGTGCATGACGGGCTGCCGTCACGGTGCGAAGAACACCCTCAACGAGAACTACCTGTACCTCGCGGAGAAGGCCGGTGCCGTCATCCACCCGATGACGTCCGTCGTCGCGGTCACGGACGGCCCGGACGGCGGCTACCGCGTGTCGACCGTGCCCACGAACCGGCGCCGCAAGGCGGAGCCGTCCGTGCTGCGGGCCCGGAAGGTGGTCGTCGCCGCGGGCACGTACGGCACCCAGACCCTGCTGCACACGATGAAGGACGAAGGGCTGCTGCCCCGGCTGTCGTCCCGGCTCGGCGAGCTCACCCGCACCAACTCCGAGGGTCTGGTGGGGGCACAGACCAGCGACCGCCGCTACCGCAAGAAGCACGGCACCGCCAAGGCCGACTTCACCCAGGGTGTCGCCATCACCTCGTCGATCCACCCGGACGAGAACACCCACATCGAGCCGGTGCGTTACGGCAAGGGCTCCAACGCGATGGGCGCGCTGACCATCCTCCAGGTGCCCTACAGCACCCACCGGGTGCTGAGCTGGTTCGGCAACGTGGCCAGGCACCCGTGGCTCACGATGCGCTCGCTGTCCAACCGGCGCTGGTCGGAGCGGACCATCATCGGGCTCGTCATGCAGTCGCTGGACAACTCCCTGACGGCGTACCGCAAGCCCGGCGGCGTCGGCAAGGGCCTGCTCACAGCCCGGCAGGGCCACGGCTCGCCCAACCCGACGCAGATCGCCGAGGCCACCCAGGGCGCGACGCTGCTCGCCCAGGAGATCAACGGCTTCGCGGGGTCGAACGTCGGGGAGCTGATGGGCACCCCGCTCACCGCCCACTTCCTCGGCGGCTGCCCGATCGGAGGGAGCCCGCAGGACGGCGTCATCGATCCGTACCACCGGCTGTACGGGCACCCCGGCATCTCCGTGGTCGACGGTTCCGCGGTCTCCGCCAACCTCGGGGTCAACCCGTCGCTGACCATCACCGCGCAGGCGGAGCGCGCGATGTCCTTCTGGCCCAACAAGGGCGAGGCCGACCCGCGCCCGGCGCAGGACGCGGCCTACGAACGGCTCGCCGCGGTCGAGCCGCAGGCGCCCGCCGTGCCGAAGGAGGCGTTCGGCGCGCTGAAGCTGCCGTTCCTGGGGATTCCGGTGGTGCCGCCGAAGACGGCGGCGTCCGAAGCCTGAGCCCGGGAACGCCAAGGGGCTGCACCCCCCTCCGAGTGCAGCCCCTTCACGTACCTACCGGTGGCGCGCCTTACGCGGCGACGTCACCGTTCTTGCGGCGCCGCACGATGAACATCGCGCCGGCACCCAGCACCACGGCCGCGCCGCCCGCGAGGGCGATCACCGGAGTGGTGGAGGACGAACCGGTCTCGGCGAGGTTGCCGGTGACCTTGGCGGTGTCGCCGGCCGGCTTCGAGGTGGGGACGGGGACGCTGCCGCCCTGCTGGGGCTTCGTGTCGTCCTCGTCACCGGCCTTGACGATCTGGAACTTGTAGGCGACGTCCGTGAAGCACGGCACCGACTCGAGTTCGTCGCCGAAGACGAGTCCGCCACCGAGGCTGAAGCCGGCACCCACCGGGGCGCTCGCCGCCACCTTGAGGCGCAGGTCGATGTCGACCTCGTAGCCGGGCTTGAGCTCGTCGGTCTCGCCGACGTAGCCGGACGCGGTGCCGTCGCCCTCCAGGTCCTCCCAGGTGCCGTCGGCCTCGTTGAGCGCCTGGATCCTGACCTGCTTGCTGGTGAAGAGGTGCTCGCCCGCCTTGTCGGAGGCGGCGCCCGCGAAGAAGATCACGTTCTTCACGGTCTTGTTCGAGCCGTTGTAGGCGTTCAGGGTGAACCGGTCCCAGCCACTGCCCCGGGCGATCTTGCCGGACAGGCCGTTGATCGCGAGGTCCAGCGGTTGGGGCTCGCAGTCGCCGAGCTCCTCGTCCTCGCCGGGCTCCTCCTCGTCGGTCGCCGTGGCGGTGGGCGTCGGCTTCGCGGGCGGCGTCTCCGACTCGGTGTCCGTCGGGGTCGGGGAGGTGGTCTCGGGCGTGATGCCCTCGGACGACTCCGTGGCCGACGGGTTCACGGACGGCGAAGCGGACTCGGTGTTCTCGGGGGACGCCGTCTCCGACGGCGTCCCGCTCGGCGTCTCGGTGGGCGTGGGTGAGGTCGTCTCGGTCGTCGTGGTCTCGGGGTCCGCGAAGGCGGCCGGCGCCGAGAGGAGGACGACCGGGCCTATGACGGCGGTGGCGGCAGCGAGTGCCAGGGTGCGGCGGAGCTTCATCTGGGGCCTCAGCGGGTCCGTGGTACCGCGTGGGTTGCGGTACACCTGAAAAGGATGAACGGGCCTGCCGTTGTGGGGACGGAACGAGCCGGTGTGTTCGCCATGCATGACCTGTGAAGTGGGGAAACGGTTGTCCCCGGTTTCACAGAATCTTTATGTGGCGCTCGCCACACCCTTGAGCCGTGCCCATTTCGTGATCTTGCCCGGTGCAACTCTCGGTGCCGCGGAGCGGTCGAACCCGTACTGAGTCACAGCAGTCACACAGCTCCGCCGATCCCCAGAGGTTCGCGATGACACGCCTTTCCCCGAGAGCAGCGCTGCGCCGTACGGCAGGCGGCCTCGCCGCCGCCGGGCTGCTCGCCGCCGGTTCACTCGCCGTCGGTGCCCCGGCGCAGGCGGACGGCCCCGCCTTCACCCTCGGCGGCCCCGCCGAGTCGGCCGTCCACCCCTATCCGGAGACCGGGAGCCCCCAGAAGTCCTCGCTCGGGCTCACCGTCCACAACCCGGACCCGGACGAGGAGAGCATGGGCTACGAGGGCGAGGTGACCTACACGCTCGACCTCAGCGGCATCGCGGGCGTCGCCGAGCTCCTCCCGGCCGAGGACACGGGATCGGACTGCGAGATCGCCGGGGCCACGGCCGTCTGCCACGACTACGGCGTCTACGCGGGCCTCAGCTCCATCGCCGACTTCGACCTCGCCGCGGCCAAGGGCAGCAAGGCCGGCGCCTCGGGCACCATCCGGGTGACCGGCGAGGCGGAGGGGGTCACCTTCGTCCCGTTCTCCACGAAGGTGACCGTCGGCGGCCCCGACCTGGTCATGAAGCAGCTCCCCTTCAAGCAGCAGCTCTCGCCCGGCGACGTACAGCCCGCACCGATCACGTTCACCAACAAGGGCACCGCGGCGGCCGACGGCGTCCTGCTGACCCTGATGTACTCGCGCGGTCTGGAGATCCCCGAGCGCTACGCCAACTGCGAGTACAACGGCGAGGCCGGGGAGGAGCCGTTCGACGGCTTCGTCTGGGCCACCGCCCTGTGCTCGGTCCCCGGCTCCTACGAACCGGGCGCCACGTACACGCTGGCGGAGCCGCTGTCCGTCGAGGCCACCGAGCGCGCGTACTACGACACCTTCATCTACCGCATCAACGAGGACAGCCCGGCGCAGCGATCGGCACAGCGCGCGGGTGCGCCCTTCTCCCGGGGTACGGGCCCCGAGCTGGCCCTGAAGAAGGTCACGACCTCCGCCCGGAGCGCCGATCTCGACCCCTGGGACAACCAGCAGGAAGTCGACTTCCGTACGGAGAACACCGCGAACTTCGTGGCGGTGGGCGGCAAGGCCGACGGCGCCGCGGGCGAGACCGTCACGGCGGACATCGGCTTCCGCAACGACGGGCCGGCCTGGATCGGCTACCTCCGGTCCGGCGAGCCCGTCGCCGCCTTCGACTTCACCGTCCCCGATGGTGCCGAGGTCACCGGCAAGCCGGACTCCTGCCAGGGCGTGACGGCGGAGGGCAAGTACCGCGAGGACCAGACCGGCGCGCCCCGTTATGTCTGCGAAGCGTCGATGACCGTGCGCGACGGGGCGGAGATCTCGCTGCCGTTCGAACTGAAGATCACCGATCCGGTACCGAACGCCGACGGCGCCGTCCGGATCCGCAACACCTGGCTGAGCGACCCCGAGCTGCCCTTCGACCCGAAGCCGGCCGACAACATCGCGAAGCTGGTGCTCAACGGCGACGACCCCGGTTCCGAGGACACGGGCGGCACGTCGGACGGCACCACCGGAACGGGCGGTTCCACAGAGGGCTCCGCCGGCGGTGACACGGCGGGCCAGGACCCGCAGACGTCCGGCACCTCGGGTACGTCGTCCGGCTCGGGTTCGACCGGGACCACGGGCACATCCGGCTCCGCGTCGTCGGACACCGGTGGTGGTCTCGCCTCCACCGGCTCGGTCGCGCTGATGGCCTCCGGTGCCGCGGCGATCGCCCTGGCCGCCGGCGGCGTGATGTACGCGACGACCCGGCGCCGCGCCCAGCGGGTCTGAGGGCCGTCCTCCACGACGGTCCGAAGGCGGCCGGTCCCGGGCGTCCCCGGGGCCGGCCGCACGTGGGTGACCGGGCTGCTGTCCCCTGCCGACCGGTCACACGCGCCGGGCCGCGGTCCCACGGCGCACCTTCGGTACGCCACACGTCCCGGCGGAGCCACACGTGGATTCCTGCCGATGCCGCCCCTGGCTGGCACGGACACCTGGACCAACGAAACGGTCCGGGGCCCGGTCACGCGCCGTACGGGTGAGACCTGGCCCGAACGCGGGTGCGGCCGTACAGCCTTCCCGTACGTCACACCCGGCCGCGGCACAGCTCCAGCAGCGTCATGGCGAGTGCAGTGCCCGGCTTGCCCAGGGCATCGCTGTAGTGGCTGAGGACGTCCATCTCCCGGGAGAGGTTCACCCGGCGGCCCCCGGACGTGATCCTGGCCTCCTGGATCACCGCCGAGACGGCCATCCGTTCCTGGACGAGACCGATGATCCGGTCGTCCAGCGCGTCGATGCGCGTCCGGGCGCCCCCGATCAGGGACGCGGCCTCGTCGGTGTGCGCGCCGGTCCGCTCGGCGGCCGTCTTCGTGGGTGCGGTGCTGGTCATCCGTGACTCCTGGTGGGCTGAGGGCCCCCGGAGCGACAGGTCCGGAACGCCAGAACGCCCCGGGCCTGTCGGCCCGGGGCGCCTGGAACGTTGCTTGTCAGTTGCTCAAGCAGCACGACCATGGCAGCCGGCGGGCCGGGTGCCATAGGTAAAGACGAAGATCGTGTGCTGACGCATGGCGTAAGTATGGACCCCGTCCCGGGCCCGGGTCCACGCCGGGCCCGGATGGTGAGACGGGAGCCCGGCGGGGCGATGTTCCACGGCCGGTAGAATTGGGAGGACCGACCCCCTCTCCACCGCCGGAAGGCCGCCCCGTGCCAGCAGCACCCCCCGCCGCCCCCGACACCGCGACCGACGTCGTCCTGGTTGTCGACTTCGGCGCCCAGTACGCCCAGCTCATCGCCCGCCGTGTCCGTGAGGCCCGGGTCTACAGCGAGATCGTCCCGTCCACGATGCCGGTGGCCGAGATGCTGGCCAAGAACCCCCGGGCGATCATCCTGTCCGGCGGCCCGTCCTCGGTGTACGCGGAGGGCGCGCCCAGCATCGACCGCGCGCTGTTCGAGGCCGGTGTCCCGGTCTTCGGCATGTGTTACGGCTTCCAGCTCATGGCGACCACCCTCGGCGGCACGGTCGACGACAACGGCGCACGCGAGTACGGCCGCACCCCGCTCGCCGTCTCCAAGGCCGGCTCCACCCTCTTCGAGGGCACGCCCACCGAGCAGCCGGTCTGGATGTCACACGGCGACGCCTGCTCCGCCGCCCCCGAGGGCTTCACCGTCACCGCGTCCACGGACGTCGTGCCGGTCGCAGCCTTCGAGAACGACGAGAAGAAGCTCTACGGCGTCCAGTACCACCCGGAGGTCATGCACTCGACCTACGGCCAGCAGGTCCTGGAGCACTTCCTCTACCGCGGCGCGGGCATCGAGCCGACCTGGACGACCACCAACGTCGTCGAGGAGCAGATCGCCCTGATCCGCGAGCAGGTCGGCGACAAGCGCGCCATCTGCGGCCTCTCCGGCGGCGTGGACTCCGCGGTCGCCGCCGCCCTCGTGCAGAAGGCAATCGGCTCCCAGCTCACCTGCGTGTACGTCGACCACGGTCTGATGCGCAAGGGCGAGACCGAGCAGGTCGAGAAGGACTTCGTCGCCGCGACCGGCGCGAAGCTGAAGGTCGTCGACGCGGAGAAGCGCTTCCTCGACGCCCTGGCCGGTGTGTCCGACCCGGAGCAGAAGCGGAAGATCATCGGGCGCGAGTTCATCCGCGTCTTCGAGCAGGCCCAGCTGGAGATCCTCCAGGAGGACGGCCCCGAGGTCGCCTTCCTTGTCCAGGGCACCCTCTACCCGGACGTCGTCGAGTCCGGTGGCGGCACCGGCACCGCCAACATCAAGTCCCACCACAATGTGGGCGGGCTCCCCGACGACATCGAGTTCCAGCTCGTCGAGCCGCTGCGCCAGCTGTTCAAGGACGAGGTCCGGATGGTCGGCCAGGAGCTCGGCCTGCCCGAGGAGATCGTCCAGCGCCAGCCGTTCCCCGGCCCCGGCCTCGGGATCCGCATCGTCGGCGACGTCACCAAGGAGCGGCTCGACCTGCTCCGCGAGGCCGACGCCATCGCCCGCGAGGAGCTGACCGCAGCCGGCCTGGACCGCGACATCTGGCAGTGCCCCGTGGTCCTGCTCGCGGACGTCCGCAGTGTCGGCGTCCAGGGTGACGGCCGCACCTACGGCCACCCGATCGTGCTGCGCCCGGTCTCCTCCGAGGACGCCATGACGGCCGACTGGTCGCGTCTGCCGTACGAGACGCTGGCGAAGATCTCCACCCGCATCACCAACGAGGTCGCCGACGTCAACCGCGTGGTGCTCGACGTGACGAGCAAGCCGCCGGGGACCATCGAGTGGGAGTGATTCCCGCCCTCTGAGGCTCTCCGAGGCCAACGCCGCTGCCGTCGCTCATTCGTTTGGGCGGCGGCATCGTCGTATCCGCCGGGTAGGCCGGCCCAAAAAACGAGACTCAGCCCCATGGGAGCGACCATGGGCGTAATTCCGTGGCAGGGGTCCGTCGTTCATGGAATCGTGCGTCCCCATGTCTGCCGAAGAAGTCCGCGCCCTCATGTCCGCCCCCGGCAACGACCGCCTCACCTGGAACACCCCGCTGTCCGAGGAGCACGCCGCCCAGCTGATCGCGGCCTGCGCCCCAGCTCCTGGCGCACGGATCGCCGACTTCGGCAGCGGCTGGGGTGAACTGCTGATGCGCCTGGTCGAAGCGGCGCCCGGATCCACCGGGGACGGCATCGAGACCGACCCGGACGCGGTCGCGCGGGGTGTCAGGCTGGCAGACGAGCGGGGGATCGGCGACCGGGTGCGGTTCCACGAGGTTCCGGCCGCCGAACATCCGGGGGGCGGCTACGACCTCGCCGTTTCGATCGGCTCCTCGCACGCCTGGCCGGGCGGCACCCCGGAGGCGCTGAAGGCCCTGCGGGCCGCTGTACGCCCCGGCGGCCGGGTGCTGTTCGGTGACGGCTTCTGGGAGCGGGAGCCCTCGCCCGCCGCGCTGGAGGGGCTGGGCGCGGAGCCCGGCGACTTCGGTTCGCTCCTGGAGCTGATCCGGCAGGCGGAGGCCGCCGGGCTCAGGCCGCTCCAGGTGACCGTCACCGATCAGCGCGAGTGGGACCTCTTCGAGTCGGCCGCCAACATCGGGCGCGGCGAGCGCTGGGCGCTGGCCAACCCCGGGCACCGGCTGCACGCCGAGGTGACCGAGGCCGTCGACGCGCGCCGCAGCGGGTACTACGGCGGATACCGGGGGACGCTGGGCCTCGCCTACCTCGTCCTCAGCGCCTGAAAATCGCACATTTCCTCGACACGCGCCCCCGGCCCGCCCCGATGCGGGACGAGCCCGCCCCGTACGGCACAATTCGCAGAAATCACAGGCGAGTTGGTTCTTCAGGGTGGGAAAGGGCGGCGTTCTCCGTGGCGTTGGACGAGGCGAGGGCGAAGAGTGCGCACGGCGGTGGCTGTACGTGCGGCGACTGCCCGCACGGGGCACGCGAAGGTCACCGGCGGGCCGTGGCGGCCTTCCTCACCAAGCGGGACGAACTCGCCGCCGGGCAGGGACTGCCCGGCGGGGTCGCCCAGTCCGTCTCCGCGTCCCGCCAGTGGGTCTCGGACGAGCTGACCGAGTCGGCCCGCACCGTCGCCGAACGCAGCCGCGAGGCCGGTGATGCCTGGCTCCACACCCTCTGGCGGCGCACCCTCACCGTGGTCTGGGGAGGCGTCGCCCTGCTGGTCATCGGCGAGGCCGTCACCGCCATCGGGGCGGGCTGGTCCACGGCCCGCACCGCGGGCCTGATCGCCGCACTCGTCACCGCGGGCCTGCTGACCGGCGCCGCCCGTGTCCACCGGTCCCGCGGCGGTCTCCTCGCCCCGCTGATCGGCGAGGACAACCGGCTCTCCACCTCGCGCACCGTCGCCGCCTCCTGGGTGCTGCTCGCCGTCTTCGCCGTGCTCGTCCTCGCCCTGCAGTTGGCCGGGGCGTCCGCCCACGCCGACCGCGACGCCCTGATCGAGGGCCTGGACCTGGTCCGCTCGGCCGGCGTACTGACCGTGCTCGCGCTGGTGTGCGCCGTCGCCGTCGTCGTGCGCCGGGTGGTGACCGTACGCGTACTGGCCCAGCGGCTGCAGAAGCTCCGCGCCGACCGGCCGCGGGCAGCCGATCTGCTGACCGACGACTCCGGGCGCGGCAGTTTCACCGATGTGCAGTACGTGCTGGTCAGCGCCGTCGCCGTGCTGTTCGCCGCGGTCCGGCTGGCCCGCCGCCCCGAGCAGTTGCCGGACCTGCCGTGGGGTCTGGCGGTTCTGGTGGCCGTCTCGGCGGCGACGTACTTCGCCGGGAAGTACGCGGAGGGCGGCCGGCCGGTCATCCTGTCCGTCGTCCGGGCCAGGGAGGCCGGGGACCTCGACGCCCCCATCCGCACCGGCGACGACATCGAGATCCGCGGCGCGGGATTCGTCCCGCCCGGCGCGGGCAGCCCCGACCGGCTGGCACGGGTGGTCGTCAGGATCGGGCGGGTGCATGTGCACGTACCCCTGATCCCGGTCACCGGAGGCTTCGCCAATCCGGCGGACACCGTGCTCACCGTGCCCGTGCCGGTCGAGGTCGAACCCGGCGCCGTCGAGGTACAGGTCGTCACGGCGGCGGGCGTGGAGACGAATTCCTGCCTCATCGATGTCACGGACTGACCCGCATGCCTGGTGAGCGGCACCGAACCGGCGTACGTATGGTCTGTCGAAAGGCCAACGGAAAGCGGGGCAGTGATGCATGGGTACAGGGGCGGTTCCTACGGGCTGGACGAGCCGAGGAGTCTCCGGGACCGGGCGGGGCATTACGCGCTCCTTCCCCTCCGGATCTTTCTCGGCGTCACCTTCGTCTACGCGGGGCTCGACAAGCTGACCGACAACGCGTTCCTGTCCGCGAGCGGGCCCGGTTCCATCGGCGAGATGATGAACGCCGTACGTGACAGCGCGGCGATCCCCGGCCTCGTCGACCTCGCCCTGAAGAGCCCCGAGGGCTTCGGCTACGCCATCGCGATCGGTGAGCTCCTCGTCGGCCTCGGCACCCTCGCCGGGCTGTGGGCGCGGCTCGCGGCGCTCGGCGGTGCGCTGATCTCGCTGAGCCTGTGGCTGACGGTGAGCTGGCAGAGCACGCCGTACTACTACGGCAACGACCTGGTCTACCTCATGGCCTGGCTGCCGCTGCTGCTGGCCGGAGCGCCCTACTGGTCGGTGGACGCCCTGCGAGGGGGCCGACGCCGCGGGGGCATCTGAGGACGAAAGGCCGGTAGGGCGCCGCAGACCTCCCCGACAGCGCGCCGAAGATCGGCTGATGCGAACGGTGCGCAAGCCCCTCGTCGCGCCCGTGAGCCTGGGCGTCGTGGTTCTGGCCGGGCTCGGTGCCTGGGCTTGGTGGGCTTCGCAGGAGCCGGCGGTCGCCGTCCCGGATCGCGTCTGTGCCGGGGCGCTGCCCGCCGGACCGGTGCGGGATCTGCTGCCCGGGCACGGTGAGGCCTACGCGGAGGACTACCTGTACGGCTCGGACACGTCCGTGTCGACGGTCTGGAAGTGCAGTCTGAGCGGCGGCGGGGCGTCCGTCCACTTCTCCAATCTCCTCATCCTGAGCGAGGAGGACTACGGACACCGGGACATCGCCCGGGACGCAGCTGAGCCCGGCAACACTCCTCTCTCCTGGGGGGCGGAGAAGGGTTACATCGAGAAGGGCAGGGTGTCCCTCTTCGTCGGCTGCAAGGGCAGCAAGGGCAGCCCTGTCATGCTGGAGGTGAACGTCCGCGTCGACAAGGGCGATACGGACCCGAAGCACCCGGCCACCCGGAAGAAGGTCACCGCCCTGGCGGCGGACTTCGCCCGCTTCATGGCCGCCCGCGTGGACCACTGCGCGTCGGTCGAGCTCCCCGACAGTGCTCCGGTGCCCGGCTGATCCCGGCTGCCCGGTGGCGGTCAGGGAACCCTGGTGGAACCGCTGTGCGAGGGATCCGGCCCCGCCGCGTTCTCCGCCGACGCCTTCCGCGCATCACGCCGCCGCCGTAGCCGGTAGCTCACCCAGGTCGCCGTGGCCGCCAGCCACAGGCCGCCGATGAACACGGGGGCGAAGAACGTCCATGGGGCGTTCCAGGCTCCCGCCGCGTCCGCCGCGTAGCCGCCCGCCAGAGCCAGCATGACGAGGCCCGCCACCGCGCGGCCGGGCCGGATCTCATGACGCAGCACGGGTGACCTCCAGCTGTCCGATGCCGATTCCCATGCCCAGCTCGACGGTCCCGGCGGGCTTGCTGTCCTCGGGGGGTTCGATGGTGCGCCGGGTATGCCGGTCGGGGGCGATGTCGACGTCCTTGCGCAGGTCGGAGGGGAACTGGATGTCACCGAGGCCCACTTCGGCGTCCACCTTCACCGTCACGCCCTTCGGTACGACGACGAGTGCGCGGCCCGCCCCGACCTCGATGCGGGTGCGCAGGGTCTCGCCCTTCGGAACGGTGATCCGGGAGAGGTCGAGCTTCGCGACCCCGGTGCCCAGCTTGTACTGGGGCTGGACCGTGGCCACCGAGGCGGGACGCCACTCCTTACGGGCCCAGTCGGTACCGATGTCCTCCGGGACGACGGAGGCTCCCGCGAGCAGCCCCGCCGTGATCATGGCCAGCACGATCGTGCCGAAGCCGGTCCTGCCGAGGACGGAGGCGATCAGCAGGCCGAGGCCGAACACCCCGAGTGCGGCGGCGAGCCCGATCTGCAGGCTCGTCCCCAGCGGATGGGTCTCCCAGCTCAGCCCCGTGCCCAGACCGCCCGCGATCAGAGCGAGCAGGAGGACGAGGCCCCCGATCGATCGCGGGCCCCGGGTGCCCGGGGTGCGGTGGGGCGGGCGGAAGGGGGCGTCCGCGGTCGCCCCGCTCCTGCCCGGCTCCGCCGCCTCGGACATCGCGTCCGTGGGACCCCACAGATAACCGGTCCCCGCCGGGCCGGTCGTGCCGTCCTTGACGATCGGATCCCGCCACCAGGACGGGCTGCCCGGCGTGGGCGGCGCCTTCACCTCGGGCGGGGCCCCGTGGCCGGCGGCGTGCGCCGTGCTTCCCGGGGTGTGCGCCGCCGCGCCCGGAGCGTCCTCGGGAGGGGCCGTCCTGCGGTGCTGTGTCCAGACGGAGAAGCCGATCACCGTCAGCGAGAGCATCGCGGCGAAGGCGAGCATCCCGCCGTTGTGCAGCATCGACAGCAGCAGCCCGCAGCCCACCAGCGCCAGCAGCAACGCGACCAGAGAAGCGCCCTCGACCCGGCCCGACAGCAGTCGGCGCGCCTCGTTCTCGTCCTCGCCCTCAACAGGGAGCAGCAGCCAGGCGAAGCCGTAGAAGATCAGGCCGATGCCGCCCGTCACCGCGAGCACGCCGAGCACGATCCGGAAGATCACCGGGTCCACGTCGCAGTACCGGCCGAGCCCGCCGCAGACCCCGGCCACCACTTTCTGCCGCGGACTGCGCTGCAGCCGCGGTGCCGGCCCGGGGGGCGGAGTGACGCCGGGGGAGGCGTCCTGGGGAACGGTCATGGCTCCATGGTGACGGTCCGTATGCCCTCGTGGGACCCGCGACGACCCTGGCCCATCCCTGATATTGCGTCCCGGAGACCCCTGGGGGCCCGCTCGTCAGGCCCCAGGGCAGGCGGGCGTGCCCGGGGCGCCCCCTGAGAGCCTCAGGGTCGAGTCCGGGCAGACCCTGATGCCACGGCCCGCAGGAACGTGTGACGATCGGTGCATGCCAGCAGCCACGACCCGAGCCCAGAGCTCTCACGCCCCGGACCCGGAGGAGCCGGCGCCGCGCAAGCTGTACCGCAGCGCCGACGGACGGATGCTCGGCGGCGTCGCGCGCGGGCTCGCAGGACATCTGGGACTGCCCGTCGCCTGGGTCCGGTTCGTCTTCCTCGGGCTGTTCTTCGCGGACGGCCTGGGAGCCCTGCTCTATGCCGTGTTCTGGATCGTCGTACCGCTCGGGGTCGGTGGTGTCGGCGGGGCCGGCGGAATGGAGAAGTCACTCTTCGAGACCGCCCCGGACGGCCGGCGCAGACTCCGCAAGCCCGACAAGGGCCAGGTCTTCGCCTTGGTGGCGCTGCTCGTCGGTGCCATGATCTTCGTCGGCAACGTCGACATGGGGAGCAAGGCGGACCGATACGTCTGGCCGGCGCTGCTGATAGGCGCGGGCTCGGTCCTGGTGTGGCGCCAGGCCGACAACGCACGGCGTGCCCGCTGGATCGAGGTCGGCCGCCGTCGTCGGGTGCTGCACCTGGCGCGCGGACTGGCCGGTGTCGCACTCGTCGGCCTCGGCCTCGCCGCCTTCATGGTGGTGCGGGGCTCGGCCGCCCAGCTCGGGACCGCGCTGACCGCGGCCATCGCCGTACTCACCGGCATCGCGCTGCTCGCGGGCCCCTATCTCGTACGGATGACGCAGGACCTCTCCGAGGAACGCCTGATGCGCATCCGGGCCCAGGAGCGTGCCGAGGTCGCCGCCCATGTCCATGACTCCGTCCTGCACACGCTCACGCTGATCCAGCGCAACGCGGACGACGGCGGCGAGGTCCGCAGGCTCGCCCGCGCCCAGGAGCGCGAGCTGCGCAACTGGCTGTACGACCCGTCGGGCACGGGCAAGGACGAGGACGACGAGCCGACGAATCTGGCCGATGCGGTCAAGCGCGCCGCCGCCGAGGTCGAGGACAAGCACGGAGTCCCGCTGGAGGTCGTGGTCGTCGGCGACTGCCCGCTCGACGAGAAGCTGTCGGCGCAGATGCAGGCCGCACGCGAGGCGATGGTCAACGCCGCCAAGTACGGTGGCGAGGGCGGTGCCGTCCAGGTCTTCGCGGAGGTCGAGGGCCGCACGGTCTTCGTCTCCGTGCGGGACAGGGGGCCGGGATTCGACCTGGACGCCGTACCGGGCGACAGGATGGGCGTACGAGAATCAATCATCGGCCGGATGCAGCGCAACGGCGGTACGGCGCGGCTGCGTTCGGTGCCCGGCGGGGGTACGGAAGTCGAGCTGGAGATGGAGAGGGCGAGTCAATGACCGAGAACACCGAAGCGACCGGGGGCCCGGAGCGCCGGGTACGGGTCGTGCTCGTCGACGACCACCGGATGTTCCGCACCGGGGTACAGGCCGAGATCGGCCGCACCGAGGAGACCGGGGTCGAGGTCGTCGGCGAGGCCGCCGACGTCGACCAGGCGGTCACCGTGATCACCGCGACCCGCCCCGAGGTCGTCCTCCTCGACGTCCACCTCCCGGGAGGCGGCGGAGTCGAGGTGCTGCGGCGCTGCGCCCCGATGATGGGCGCGGTCGAGAACCCGGTGCGCTTCCTGGCGCTGTCCGTCTCCGACGCCGCCGAGGACGTCATCGGTGTCATCCGGGGCGGCGCCCGTGGCTACGTCACCAAGACCATCACCGGCACCGACCTGGTCGACTCCGTCTTCCGGGTCCAGGACGGCGACGCGGTGTTCTCGCCGCGGCTGGCCGGCTTCGTCCTGGACGCCTTCGCCTCGACGGACGCCCCGCCGGTCGACGAGGACCTGGACCGGCTGACGCAGCGCGAGCGCGAGGTGCTGCGGCTGATCGCCCGGGGATACGCGTACAAGGAGATCGCCAAGCAGCTGTTCATCTCGGTGAAGACGGTCGAGTCCCATGTCTCGGCAGTGCTGCGCAAGCTCCAGCTGTCCAACCGGCACGAGCTGACCCGGTGGGCGACGGCGCGTCGGCTGGTCTGAGCCCCTCGCAGGCTCAGGGGGCCGAGCTCAGGCTGGGACGAGCTCAGGCGGGGCCGAGCTCAGGCGGGGTCGAACTCAGGAGAGGCCGAGCTCAGGCGGGGGCGAGCGAGATGTTGAGCTTCTCGCCGACCCGGCGGTAGCCGATGCCCGCGTAGATCCGCTCGACGTCGGGGCCGCCCGGCTCCAGCCAGACGGTGGTGAAGCCGCGCTCGAAGGCGGTGCTGGTCAGCCAGGCGGAGAGCGCCGCGCCGACGCCCCGGCGGCGGAAGGCGTCGGCGACGGCCAGGCCGGCCAGTTCGCCGATGCCGTCGACCGGGGCCGAGCAGCCGCCCGCACCGGCGGGTGCACCGTCCACGGTGGCGAGCCCGGAGACGCCGCCGCCCTCCGTCGCAGCGCGCAGCCATGCGATCTCGCCGTCGTCGGGACCGCCCTCGCCGCCGAAGCCCGTGTGCTGGACGGCCGCGGCCGAGGTGAACTCCTCGTCGGTGACGGGCTCGGCGACGCGGAGGCCGTCCACGGGCTTCGGCGCGAGGAGGGTCTCGGCGGTGCAGGCCATGACCGGGGCACGGTTCTCCACCGTGAAACCGGCCGCCAGCAGGGCCGGTTCGACGGCGGGCGCCCACGAGGGCAGGAATTCCAGCCGGGGCAGTCGGTCACGCTCGCGGAATGCCGCGATCAGGTCGGCCACATCCCCGTCGGTGGGTTCCGCGTCCTGGTCGGGAATTGCGTAGTTGGCGAACTTCAGCTCCCAGCCCGGATTGTGGCGCACCGTGAAGGGCCCGACCCGGTAATGGTCCGGTGAGCGGAGGGTGTTCGTACGCGCGTAATTCTGAATGGCTGTGTCCATGAGCCCGGGAGCCTATGCGATGCGGGTCGCTCCGGCGAAAGGCATTTCGGAGATCGGCGCGATACGTACGGGTGCGCCCGGGCGTGGGGCGTGGATCATCTGGCCGCCGCCGATGTAGAGACCGACATGGGTGACTCCGGAGTAGAAGAACACCAGGTCCCCGGGGACGAGTTCGGACCGGGAGACGCGCTGACCCGCGTTGATCTGGGTGTACGTCGTGCGGGGCAGGGAGACGCCGGCCGCACGCCAGGCGGCCTGGGTGAGGCCGGAGCAGTCGAAGGAGGAGGGCCCGGTGGCGCCCCAGACGTACGGCTTGCCGAGAGCCCCGTACGCGAAGTCGACGGCCTGCGCCGCGCGGGCGTTGGGGGCGGCCACGGAGCCGCGCGGGGCGCTCCGGTCGGCGCGGGTGGCACTGCCGCCGTGTGCGGCGTCGGCCGAGCGCTCGTAGTCGGCTCGCCGGCCTGCGGTGAGGGTGGCCAGGAGTTTTTGTGCGTCGGCGAGCTTGGTGCGGACGGCGTCCTTGTGCTTCTTCAGGTCGGCCCGGCGGGAGGCGAGGACCGCGAGCTCGTCCTCAGCCCGGGCGCGGAGCTGGGCGATGTCGCTGATCTGCCGGCGCACGCCGTTGATCGCACCGGCCTGGCGGTCGCCCGCACGGTCCTCGTAGGAGGCGCGCTCCAGATACTCGTCCGGGTCGGAGGAGAGGGCCAGCCGGACGGCGGGGTCGACGCCGGCGCTGCGGTACTGGGCGGTCGCGAACGAGCCGAGGGCGTCGCGCGCGGTGTTGAGGCGCTCGGTCCTGCGGGCGGCCTCGTCGCGCAGCGCGTCGAGGGACTTCTCGGAGGCGGCCGACTGCTCCTTCGCGCCGTTGTACTTCTCGGTGGCCACCTCGGCGTCGTGGTAGAGCCGGTCGACCTTGGTCTCGACCTGGGCCGGGGTGAGCTGGGGGTCGGCCTGGGCGGCGCCCTCGAGGGCGGTCGCCGTCGCCGCCCCGGCGAGGGCGAGGGTGGCCGCTGTGCGGGCAGCAGGTCCGGTGAACAGACGCTGCCTGGGCTTGCGGTGAGCGGCTTCTCGATGGGCGGCCACGGGGGTGGTGCGTCCTTCCGTTCGACTGCCCGTCGGGGGGTACCGGCAGGCCCGCCGGGGTCCGGCGGCGGGGCACCACAGGGGGGGGAGTGGCCCGCCGCCGGATTCCGGCGGGGCGACCGGGGTGCCGCCCGGTACGGGGGCGGCGGTACAGAGGCGGTCACCTGGGATGGACGCTAAACCCGGCACACAGGGAAGAGGCGTAATGACAGCTATTGCCCTCATGTGCCGTTTCATTTCCGTGGGATGACAGGAAAATTCAACCGGAGTCCGGCAATTCGTGCAGACCAGGGGGCAACTCGTCGGTAAGTCGTACCTGGCCGAAGAGTGGTGATATGGCCGCGGTTAGGCTGCGGCCATGGACGTACTCATCAATGTCTTCGTGGCCTTGCACATCATCGGTATCGCCTCCCTGCTGGGCGGCTTCCTGACCCAGATGAAGGCCATGGGGGCGGGCACGGCCCGCTTCGTCCCGGCCATGCTGCACGGCGCGCTCACCATGCTCGTCACGGGTGTCGCCCTGGTCGGGCTCAACCAGGCCGACGACCAGAGCGTGAACAACATCAAGATCGGCATCAAGCTGCTGGTCCTGATCGTGATCCTGGCGCTCGTCTATGTGAAGCGGGACGACGAGAAGGCGGGCAAGGGCGCGTTCGCCGCGGTCGGCGGGCTGACGGTCGCCAACATCTTCATCGCCACGCTCTGGACCTGAGCGGGGCGGTCGTACGGAGGAGGGGCCCGGGGGATCCCG